>JAUIIF010000255.1 GCA_030431945.1 Bacteroidia bacterium
ATTGGCAAAAACGCTGTTGGTATCCACCATCTCTGAAGTGCTGGACCTGGATTTCAAGCGAATCCAGTTTACGCCGGACCTGATGCCTACGGACATCACCGGTTCCGAAATCCTGAACGACCAGAAAAGATTTGATTTTGCCAAAGGACCCATCTTTGCCAACATCGTCCTGGCGGATGAGATTAACCGTACCCCTCCCAAAACCCAGGCGGCCCTGCTGGAAGCTATGCAGGAACGGTCGGTAACCGTTAACGGTGTGCGTCACGCACTCCCGGCTCCGTTCTTCGTACTGGCCACCCAGAACCCCATTGAGCAGGAAGGAACCTACCCGCTGCCCGAAGCCCAGCTGGACCGCTTCATGTTCAACATTCCCCTGGATTACCCCACGTATGCGCAGGAACTGGCCGTGGTGAAGGGAACTACCGGGGTGAGCAAAGCGGAACTCACTACCATTCTTACCGGAGAAGAAATTCTCTACTTCCAGCAGTTGGTTCGTAAGATTCCCGTGAGCGACAACGTCATAGAATACGCCGTCAGTCTGGTCTCCAAGACCCGTCCGAATACCGAACGTGCCACGGCCAACGTAAATGATTACATCAGCTGGGGAGCCGGACCGCGGGCCAGCCAGTACCTGGTGCTGGGCGCTAAATGCCACGCCGCGATCTCCGGGAAGTACAGTCCGGATATCGAAGACGTCCAGGCCATTGCGAAGTACGTTCTCCGCCACCGGATTGTCCGAAACTACAAGGCGGAAGCCGAAGGAATTACGGAGGAGCACGTGATTGAAGCGTTGTTTTAGACGCGGTGCTTTTAGACGCTGCGCTTTTAGACGGCCTGTGGCCTTTTAGATGCGGTGCTTTTAGACGGCTTTTGGCCTTTTAGACGCTGCGCTTTTAGGTTGTTGTTTACGAGCGGAAGCGAGCTTTGCCGCGCGGTAGCCTAAAAGCGCAGCGTCTAAAATGAAACGAGCACCGCTCGTTTTGTCTAAAAGCGTATAACGCGTCTAACTTCTGAAAAGGCATTTTATCTCTTCTCACCCGCCACAACCCCTGCCTCCGTCATCTGTTCTAATATCAGAATAGAAAATAATAATATGATCCACCGGTTTCTTCAATTCCTGCTCGTCAGTGGCCTTGGCCTGGGTATTTTTTCTTGCGGGAGTGACTTCGGCAGCAACCTGAACCCCACCCCGGCAGCGTTCGGTAAGATCAACAGTGTCTACGTCATTGCTGACAGTACCCTGTGGATGGATGGTGCGCGCGACTCTGTTGCCTATTTTTTCGAGTCTCCCTACCTGATCCTGCCACAACCTGAACCTATTTTCGACGTTCGTCACATCGAACCGATCAACCTGCGTCAGGAGCCCCCTTTCCAGCAGTTGCGCAATTACATCGTCCTGGCGGACCTCAGCGATGAATACAGCCCAACCACCAAGATGGTCCTGGAAGACCTCAACGATGCAAAAATCCAACAGGTCAAGGAGGAGGGCTTCGGCACCGCCGTTGCCCGCAATAAGTGGGCGACCGGCCAGCAGCTGATCTACCTGATGGGGAAAAACCACCAGGAACTACTGGCGGGGATGAGTACCAATTACCCCGCAGTGGTAAAACGGATTGCTGACCGGGAGAATGAGCGCATCAAAGTGACGGCCTATTTTCAAGGCATCAACCGTAAACTGGGCGAAGAGGTGCGCCTGCGGACGGGAGCACTCATGGACGTCCCCGGTGGTTATGACCTGGTGCCCGTGGATGCGGAAAACTTTGCCTGGTTGCGGAAGCAAACCAAAGGAGGAAGCCTCAACATTATGGCAACGCGGGTTCCTTATCAGGACCAATCGCAACTAAGCCGTGAAGGCCTTAAGGCCATTCGCGACCAGGTGGGACGAGAGTATTTTGCGACTACGCTGGACAGTACCTTCATGAAAATCAACGATAAAGACCTGCCCCTTTTCGTGGAGGCGATGGAGCTAAACGGAACCTACGCCCTGGAAGGCCGTGGCATCTGGGAAATGGAAAACGACTTCCTGGGTGGCCCCTTCGTCTCTTACCTGATCAACGATGAGGCCGATAAGCAACTCGTGCTGGTCGATGGTTTCGTCCTGGCACCCGGTCGTAAAAAACGGGAGCTGATGGAAGAACTGGTCCAGGTACTGAAAACAGCCGAAGTACAGTAAATGTCGGGCGCGGCCGCAGGATGCAGGCAAGGGACAAGGGGCACCGTGGCTCAGCCGACACCGACTACCTCGACGTAGAACATCAACTCGCTGTTCCCCGGGATGTTCCCTTTTTTGGCATTGCCATAGCCTAGTTTTGCGGGAATGAACAAGGTTGCTTGTGCTCCGACGGAGAGCAGGTCGATCCCCTCGTCCCAGCCGGCAATAACTTCCCCCTGCCCCAGCCGGAAGCGAAAAGGCTTACCGCGCACCAAAGAGTCATCAAAGACCGTACCGGTGCTGATGAGCAGCCCCAGGTAATCGACCTTGACGGCCTGCCCCGGCTTTGGCCGCGGGCCGTCCCCTTCTTCGTGGATGAGGTAGCCAAGTCCGGAAGCCGTTCGCTTGGGGTCCACTTCAAAAGCAAGGTACTGCTGACGCACCTCGCGGGCAAAGGCCAGCCGGTCTTCAGCGTAGGCTTTTATTTTTGCTTTAGACTTTTTCTTCATGGTCGGTTCATTTGCTGACGGCTGCGGCAAAACTTTTGCCGGCACCTGCGGCCGCGCCCCTTTTGCGGAAAGATAAGGAAGCCCCGAAAAAAGCCCAGCCTTCTCCCCGTACGGGAAGAAGGCTGGTCGCTGGTGTGGCAAGGCATAGGAAAGGGGCTAGTGGTCTGTCAAGCTTAAGGTTGGGGGTAATCCACGGCTTCTTTTCGCGCCTTGTCCGACCCAAAGTAAACACTGATAAACCACTAGAAACGCCAGCCGGCAATGATGCCCAGCCGGAAATCAAAAGCGGTTAAAGTTCCGTAAGCTTCCTCAAACTCATCATCGCCGTCAGCACTGCCGAATACTGTCGCCCGGCCAAGCCCCATGTTGAGTTCAAAGACAAAGCCGCCGTCGCCCACCCATTTGTTGCCAAACAGGATGCCCAGGGCCCCGCGCGTGGCGTCGGTCTCGGTATTATCAGACTGGTCTTTGGCCGTCACGAAGGCCAGCTTGCCGTAACCGCCGACGAAGAACCTGTCCGCGCCCAGTTCAGGGTTGAGGTAGTAGCGGAATTCCGGAACGATTCTTAGGTTGCTGTACTTAAAAGTCTCACTGCCAAATTTGGTAGAGGCATAGCCGAGCCCGGCAGAAAGCGAAGTGTTTTCACTCAGGGCGAAATCTCCGGCTATCCCCAGGCCACCGAACAGGGCGGAGCCAACGTTAACCTTGGCGTCCAGCTGGGCGGTAAGGGAGAAGGAAAAGAGGGTAAGAATACAGGTGAAGAGAAGGGTACGCATAGTACAATTCGGAGTTAGGTGATACAATTAGCGGTCAAAGCCGGCAATCCTCTTGCAGATTGGGGCCGCCGCTGGACAAATATAGGCGGGATATGATAGTGCCGGGCCAATCCGGCGGAGGGAATAGATAAGTCTGTGGTTTTTCGGCTTTGCCGTGTTAATACTTTTAACTTCGCCATCCTTCCTGCCTGGGTTTTTGGCTTGTTTTCCGCCCTTTCACGGGCCTGCGAGGAAAAATCTTTAGGGCTATTTTAACTGGGCGTACCCGGATAATTTACTGCAGGAACCGCTTTTTCAGGCGCAACCAATGCAGCGATGTAGCTGATACGGTGGTCCGGGGGCCTGAATTCAGGTGCCGCTGAGATTGCCCCTCCTTGACTACCTTCGTGCCATGGCCCTCGAACCGCTTCAATTATCGGATGATTTCAACTATGCGCTGGACCGTATGGAAGCAGGGGGGCACCTCTTCATTACCGGTCGGGCCGGTACGGGGAAGTCCACCTTGTTACAAATTTTCCGACGCAGTACCACGAAGAACGTAGTCGTACTGGCACCGACGGGCGTAGCGGCGCTCAATGTCGGCGGTCAAACGATCCATAGCCTTTTCGGGTTTCCTCCCCGACTTATTCAACCGGAGAACGTACGGCCGAACCGCCGGTATCACCGGCTTTTTCAGAACCTGGAGACCCTGATCATTGATGAAATAAGTATGGTTCGTGCCGACGTGATGGAGGCCATTGACCTTGCCCTGCGCATCAACCGGGGCAGCCAGCGCCCCTTCGGCGGCGTGCAACTCATCCTTTTCGGGGATCTGTACCAGTTGCCGCCCATCGTTAGTACCCAGGAAGAAAAATATTACTTCAGCCAGCGCTACGCCAGTGCCTATTTCTTTGCCGCAGATTGCATGGACCTGATCGACCTGGAAATGATCGAGCTCCGTCAGGTCTACCGGCAAGACAGCCGGCATTTTCTGCGATTGCTCGAAGCCATCAGAAACGCTACCGTGGATTATGATGAACTGGAGTCGCTCAATGAACGGCACCTCCCTGATTTTCACCCCGAAGAGGGGGACCATTACCTTACCCTGGCCGCCAGGAATGCAACGGTGACCAGCATCAATGCGGCCAAGCTCTCAGAATTGGACAGCCCCGAGATGCTGTACCTTGCTCAGGTGAAGGGCAACTTCCCGGAGAACCTCTTTCCAGTGCCGGCGGCACTGAAGCTAAAGGTCGGCGCCCAGGTAATGACCGTCCGAAACGATAATGAAAAAAAATACGTGAACGGTACCATCGGTACCGTAGTAGAGTGCAAAACGGAGTCCGTGATCATTCTCGTGACCGAAGAAGGTAAACCCCGGACCATTGAAGTCGGGTTTGAAGAGTGGGACGTGATCCGCTACACCGCTACCGGCGAAGACCTGAGTAAAATCGGGACGGAAAGTCTGGGGACCTACAAGCAGCTGCCCGTACGGATGGCCTGGGCGGTCACCATCCACAAATCCCAGGGTAAAACCTTCGATAAAATCATCATTGACCTGGGGCGGGGGGCTTTTGAGCACGGGCAGACTTACGTGGCCCTCTCGCGTTGCCGGACCCTCCAGGGCATCGTCCTGCGCAAACCCTTGACCCCCCGCGACGTAATGGTGGACCCCGCCGTAGTCGAGTTTTACGAAGGGATGCGGTGAGCGCACTTTCGGGCGGGGGCGTAACCATGGCACTTTGATGAGTAACTAAGTCAAAGGGCGCTTAACAACTGGTACATGTATACGAGGCAGTAAGCCCGCTCTCCCGGTGGCAGACGGCGCTCCGCCCCTGCGCACAGTCCTGCTTTAGGGCTGTCGGTACCCCCCCGGTTATCCACCCCGTAGCGTAACCTGGGGATTTTCACTGGCTCGGAGGTGGCTGACTTCGTTAAAGCGCTCGCCAGCGCTAAGGGGGGCTGCGTCCGGCACCAGGTCAGCTGCACGCTGATTTCTCCATACCTCTCCGGCTCCGGGGTAAGTGGCTGAGCGGATATTCCGCCAACCCCGACGAATGCTAGCTCACTGGTAGCAGCCGCTAGTCCGGTCAGTTGCTACCGTTTGTTCCGCAGAACTTTGTGGTAGCACAATTCCATAAAGCACCCCGGCATGAAATACCTGATCTGTATCTTTTTGATCTACTGCTGTTGCCTGGTCAATACGCCGACGGATACCGGGGCGCGCGCGGCCACAATTGTCGTACCGCCAACGGAACCGTGCTGACAGGAATCATCAAGGGCCGGGTACGCCAACGTTGCGCCAGTCCCCTAAACGGGTCTGAAGGGGTACCGACAGCACCCCGGCCCTTATTCTGCTGGTTTTTTCTGCACTAGGCGAATACGTTGCCATCCGGCTTCCTCGGCGGCGGCATTTCCCCTTTTTGCAACGGTCTCCCGCGCATTCGTAAGCTTGCAGACTTTATCTTCCCCCTGCGGCGTTATCTTTATTCACTTTAATTTTGTTATTGCGCTTAGTGACCTCCACCAGTTGTCCGCTTTGGTGCATTGTACCTGGTGAAGACTTACGATGGCCCAGATGATGTGCTAGAAATAATCCTGCTAACTCCCCGCTCCCCAAAATATGTCCTTACGTAAACTATCCCTTCTTCTGCTCCTGATTTGCGGCTCCGCAGCACTACGCGCCAGTACGATGCTGATCCCAATGGACGATTCCCAGACGGACCATCTCAAGGCCTACGGTATTGCTTACTGGGTACTGAGTAACCAGGTTGACGCCTGGTGGCTGCTCAATTACCGGGGCGGCAGCTTCGCCTTTACCCACAGCCGCGCCTTTGAGCGCGAGTGCCTTACCCGGGGCGTTAAGTATGAAGTGATTCCGGACGCCAAGTTCAATGCCATCCTTGCGGATATTGCAAACCCGGAGAAGAACATGGATGCCATGAAGTTGGAAAAGGCCCCCAAAATTGCCGTTTACACCCCCGAGTACAACTTCCGGGAAGGAACCAAAGTACAACCCTGGGATGACGCCGTAACGCTGGTACTTTCCTACGCAGAAATCCCGTACGAGACGGTGTACGACAACGAAGTCCTCGGCGACCGGCTTGCGGAGTACGACTGGCTGCACCTGCACCACGAGGATTTTACCGGGCAATTCGGCCGGTTTTACCGTAGTTTTCATACCGCTCCCTGGTACCGCCGGCAAGTAGAATACCAGGAAAACCTGGCGGCAGAAAACGGCTACGAAAAAGTAAGTCAGCTGAA
>JAUIIF010000256.1 GCA_030431945.1 Bacteroidia bacterium
ATGGCCGAAATCCATGCGCTGGGGGGCAGGTTCGCTGCGCTGGGTGCGGCCTTTGCATTCCATCCTATGCCTCTTGACCGATGAGGCGGGCGCAGGCGTTGTGCCCTTCGAGGTAGAAGGCATTCCGCAACATGCCACGGTCATCGTGGTTACCCGGCGTCAGGTAATACGGTTTACCCAGTTTGTCCAGGACTACCCGCAGCTGATGGTAGATGTCCTGTTCTGGCTCCTGAGCACAAAAGTCTCCCGTCAGGAAATAAGCATCCGGATTACTGGTGGCAGCGTGTTCCAGCACCCGCTGCAGGCGGGAGTTCACGTCCAGCCCCATCAGTGAATTACCGGGAGCTAGTAGGTGCAGGTCTGTTATTTGAGCAATTTTGGTGGGCACTGTGTCGGGGAGGGATGTTGGCCGTAAATTACGGAAAGGAACGGGTATTCCCTAAGAATGAAGAACCTTACCACTATCCAACCTGAATTATTAAACTAAATTTCTGGCGCGGACGCAGGTGCGAGGTAAAGACGGAGGCGGGCAAAGCGGCAGGGCCAGCACCCTGCATAAGCGGCAAAGCAGGGGAGTATGGGGCAAAATTGATGCCCCCCCCCAGCCTTGCCACCGTCGGGTTGGCGGAGTGCCGGCGCCAGACGGACGACTCCACGCTGCGCCTCCTGACCAGCTTTAATGCCGTAATCCCCTGCACTTCCGCCGAACTCCCCCTACCTTGTGCTCGTTCCCTGACTGAACGTACGCCATTCATGCCAAAAACGACCACCACCTTTCCGGAAACTCCCAGCGCTGCCAGCAGGCAACTTCCTCACCTGGCCGGGCAAACAGCTCACCCGGCGGCGACAGACCTCCACGGAAACATCGAAAATTTCATTGGCATGGCCCGGGTTCCCGTTGGTTTGGCGGGGCCATTGCTCCTGCGTGGTACCCACGCTCAGGGAAGCTTTATGGTTCCGCTGGCGACCACGGAGGGGGCGCTGGTAGCTTCCTACTCACGGGGGATGAAAGCCATCACCAGCAGCGGAGGGGTGGCTGCTCACGTGCTGGCGGAGGGCGTTCAGCGCGCGCCTTATTTCAAATTTAAGGACTTGGCCGCTGCGGGTCGGTTTGTCGCCTGGGTAATGGGTAATACGGCCGCCTTTCAGGAAGTCACCGGCCGCAGCAGCCGCTACGCCCGGTTTCAGCAGGCCCGGCCGATCATCGAAGGCAATAGTGTTACCCTCATCTGTGAATTCACTACGGGAGACGCTGCGGGGCAAAACATGGTAACTATTTGCACGCACCACCTATGTCAGTTCATCCTGAAGAACTGCGGAGAAGAAGTACAGGCCTGTTATCTCGAATCAAATGCTTCCGGAGATAAGAAGGCCAATTTTCAAAGTTTTCAGCACGTGCGGGGTAAAAAGGTAAGCGTGGAGCTGGAGTTGCCGGCGGCAGTTGTCCAGTCAGTGCTGAAGACTACCCCCGAAAACCTGGAGCGCTTTGGCCATGCTGCGGCCTACGGCTCGCTGAAATCGGGTACCATCGGTGTACAGGCGCACTGCGCCAATGGCTTGGCGGCCCTCTTCATTGCCTGTGGCCAGGATGCCGCCTGCGTCGCGGAAGCTGCCGTCGGCATCGTCCGGCTGGAAGTAACGCCGGCCGGCAACCTCTACGCTGCCGGAACTTTCCCGAACCTCATCGTCGGTACCGTCGGCGGCGGAACGCACCTGGGTACCCAACGGGAATGCCTGGAATTAATGGATTGCTACGGTGCGGGTAAGGCCCGTAAATTCGCCGAAATCACTGCGGCCGTCTGCCTGGCCGGAGAACTCTCCATCCTCTCTGCCCTGGCCGAAGGGCACTTTGCCCAGGCCCACGCTAGCCTGGGCCGACGTAAGCAATAGCGTGCTGCTTACTCACTTTCCTGCGGTAGCCCCCGGGCCCGCCGGACAAACAGGTAGCCCCCCACCAGGCCCGCCAACATGAAGCAAATGGCGATAATTTGCGCCTGGCTCAACGGCACCCCCAGTACGTCGTACCGGTCATTAACCCGGACAAACTCGATGAAGAAGCGCTCCACCCCGTTCAGGAAGAGGTACAGGCAAAACAATATGCCCGGCCATTTAGTCAGGCGTTTCCGCAAGGCCCATAAAGTGGCGCCGATGGCAAAGGCCATCAGGGTTTCATAAACGGAGGTAGGGTGGACGCCTTCGGCCAGTTGGGTACAATATTCAAGGTCACAACCGGGGATGGGGATACCCCGCCCCAGCACATTATGAGGGAACTGAAAGCTCCACATCCAGTCGGGCAAAAACCACCAGCCCGGCTGATCTCCGGCAACAATTCCCCAGTCGCCGTCACCACTCAGCTGGCAGCCAATGCGCCCCACACCGTACGCCACGATGAGGGCAGGGGCCACGGCATCCAGTACGGGAACCGGCTTGATTTTGTATTTACGGAGGTAGAAAAAAACGGCAATTGCCCCCCCGATCAGCCCGCCGTAAATGGCCAGGCCGTCTCCACTGAGCAGTACGCCCAGGGGGTCGGCAAGGAACCGGTCCAGGTATTCGATGATGGCAAAGGCTTTGGCTCCGAGGATGCCGCCTACGGCGGCCATCATCGTAATTGGCCCTACCCGGCTACTGGGGTAAACTTCCACTTCGTAGGGCTCCGTCTGGGCGACGGGCTTACGATCCTGCCAGTAATAGTACCCGAGGAAGGCAGCCGCTCCGAGGAGCCCCGACCACCACCAGCCGTCACCAGATAACAAAACACTACCTGCATCCTCTTGCCACTGGGCAAAATTCCCCAGCGCATAAGGAATCTTATAGCCTAAAACGAAGCCGAATACCCCGTTGAACAGATAATCCCAGACCGTAATCCCACTGCCGGGGACTACGGTGGCTTTTACCGGGCGGAGCTGGCCGATGCTTTCCCGGCGCTGCAACTCCAGCTTGAGTAAGCGGGCAGCCACGATAAAGGCCAGCAGCAAAAAAAAGCCGAAAGTCTTGAAAATACTCAGCCAGTTATCCTGGGCCGTACCTACAAGGTCATGAAAGAGATAGGAGAGGTCAGGGTACACGAGCAATGTTTTTTTAGGCTTGTTGGACGATGGGGGAAGAGCAGACCGCTAGTGGTAGAATTCAGAGGCATCTGGCCGTTTAGTCCGTAGGATTGTTGGGTTGTGGAGAGGCGCTTGCACCGGGGTTCAGCCGTAGCTAAGTGAGGAGACAAGCAAGGAAACCACGGCGCAAAAAGACCAGGAAAAACAGCGAATACTTTAATTAGGCTGTACTAGATTGTCCCCGCAGCTTCCCGATAAACCAGCGCAGTAACCACCTGGCCGACGGCCCGGAGGCTGCGCTTATCAATTACGTCAATACCATCATTGCCGGTGTGCCAGTGTGCGACGAAGCCCGACTGGGTATCCTCCCGGAAGTTGATGATGTCAATCATTGGAATCCGGGCAATGGTATTGATAAAATAGTGGTCATCAAGCACTCCGCCACCGGGTTTATCCGGAAAGTACTGCCCGAAGTTCATATCATAGGCCAGTTTCCACACTTTATTCACGGTATTGGGGGCAAAGTTCATTGAGTATTTTTCCTTGGCGAACTGTGGGTTCCGCCCGCCGACCATGTCCAGCAAAACCCCGTAGCGGGGCCGGGTACCGCTCAGTGTTCGGGCGTAGTGCTGCGCACCGAGGCCCCAGGAGTCCGGGTCGCCACCGGAATCCCCGTAGTCTTCCGCGTCGAACAGGACGATATCCACGCCGATATCCGGCGTGGAAAGACCAAGCTGGCGGGCAATCTCCAGAAGAACGCCTACACCACTGGCCCCGTCGTCCGCTCCTTCTACGACTGCATTCGGGTCGGTCTCCAGGGCACTGTCTGCAATATGGCGCGTATCCCAGTGAGCGCCCAGCAGAATACGATCAGTCAGCTCCGGCTTGTAACGGGCAATAATATTAGTACTCTTAAGCTGGGTGCCGGTATAGGCTGTAGCGGTAAAATGCTGTTCTTCCACCGTAGCCCCAAAATCCTTCAATTTGGCCACCAGCCATGCGCGGGTAGCTGCATGAGCCTGGCTGTTGACCACCCGGGGACCAAAAGACACCTGCTTGGCGACGTAGGCATAGGCGCTGTCCATATCAAATTTAGGAACCGGCTTGGCGTCTGCTTTCGGGGTGGGCGCGGCCGCAGGTGCCGTGGGGGGTACGGGGTCAGGCTCCAGGGAATCACTGCCACAGGCAGTCCAGAGAAACAAGCCACTCAGCAGCAGGCCGAGCACGGAAACAGAAGGAATAAGACGCACGGGTTAGATTTAGATTGGGGGTAATAATCAGGTAAAAAGAGCGGTAAGATAAGGCTTCCGGTTGCCTGGCGGGCTTGACCAACGCCGGCACCTAACGGCCGGCCTGCCGGTACCTACGTCGCGGTGATGAAACCCGGCACCGTTGTTTACTGCCGGCACCAGCGGCCGCGCCCGCATAAAAAAAGTCGCTAAAACGGAAAGTGCAGGCTATTTACCCGAACCGTCCATGCCTCCTTTAACCAGGGTAGCATCAGTAAGGACGTACATTAAGCGGTTGATGTCATCGCTGTTCAGCAGCAGCTTGCCCCGTAGCTTTACCCGCTCCGTGCTGTATTTTACGGGCTCGATACTGGTTACCTCCATCACCGTTTCCGGGCCGGCACCGCCGCAGAAGAAGCACATGTTGTAGGGGTAGGCACTAAAGACAAATTCTGTGTGACTTTTGTAGCCTTCGACGGGGACGATATAACCGCTTACTTCCACCATTTCCCCCTCCAGGTCTTTGATCTCCTGGGCAAAAACGGGCACGTCTACTTTAAACCCCAGCAGTTCATCAAATTTCTTCTCGTAGGTGATCTTGGAAAGGGTTTTCCAGAGGTTGGTTTCCTGAGCCTGCAGGGCAGTGCCGGAAAAAACGAAGAAGGCAAAAACGATCAGTAAAGCACGCATAGCGGTTTGGTTGGGTGAAAGTACAAAGGTAAGACGACAGGCAATGACAGGGTGTAAACGCCTGGTTACCTCAGCAAGAAGAACGCAGAAAGGCCGGTTCGGATGCATAAAAGATTGTTAATCTTCACACTACTGGACATTTTACGGTTTTACCTTTCCGACTCGCTTCGCCTGAGGGTTCAGCGGAGAGGGCGCCCAAAAATGTCCATTAGTGTGGATAATCTTATAATTCATCCGGGGCGAGCCGGCCACCCAGCAGCCGCTGATCGTCGGTAAACTGGACGATCATCATCCGGCAGGGTTTACCATCGAGCACCCCTGAACGATGGCCTTTCTCTCCGGTGGTTCCCTGATCTGCGCCGAAGGACAATTCGCCCACGCGCATTTCGGTTCGCTTCCCGTCCATGGTTTCCACCCACCAGCCCCCGCTCAGCGGGATGATCCACTGCGGGTGTGGATTTTCGTGCCAGTCTCCATCAAAGTCGGCGGGCAACTCACTGAAGATTATCTGAGTAGCCCCTTGCTGGAGCAGGTTGTTCCACTGTGCGCCGGCGTCACCGCCCATCCGTTGTTGTTCGAACTTTGTCAGGTAACGTAATTGCTGCGTACTGCTGCCGGCTTCGTTCGTGTATACGTGCCAGTAAGGTATTTGGGGAGTTGGGTCGGCCATGACTTTTATTCATGGTAACCCATTCTGACGGCCGCAGGTTCTTCAGGCTCGCCCGTCTGCACGTTTACGTCTGCGCCAGAAAAATACACCCAGAATGACCAAGATTGCCGTGCCATAGAAAAGCAATTGCCCCTGCGCTTGTTCTTTGCTTGCTGTTGTCGGGGAAAAACCAATCGGCCCGGCAGCGCCGTAGAGCGTAAAGGCCGACCAGTAATAGGGGTGGGCGTACTCCGCCGTAGCCCGGTGCCCTTCCTGGGCGGTGGCCAGTGCTTTACGACGACTTGCACCGGTGGTAAGGGCAGCGTAGAAGTTAACCATGAGTGCTTTGGTGGCCGCATCATCTACCTGCCAGAGGGAGGTAAGGGTGCTCCGGGCACCGGCCGCAGCGAAGGCACTGGCCAGGCTGAGGGCACTCTCGCCGGGCACGTACTCCCCAAGGTTGGTTTCACAGGCGGAAAGGACCGCCAGTTCGGTGGCCAGCGGTAAGGCGGAAAGGTCATTAAAGTAGAGCAGCTCTTCCAGTTCCAGGCTGTCCCCTAACTGGGAGAAAGCAATAAAGCTCAGGTTGGGGTCTCCGGCATTGACCATGCCGTGACTGGAAAGGTGGACGATTTTCCCCTGCCCCAGGTGTTCAAGAAAATGGCGGCGATCGGCTTCCTGCCCGTAAAACGCAGCGGCCCCCTTCACCAGCGCTTCGATTTCGCGTACCTCCTCCTGATTGTGCCGCAGCGGCCGCAACCCCGGCAAAGCCCGCAGGCCTTCGGTGCTGATGGCCCGGCGGGCCTTCAGGTCCGTCACCCCGGCGAATGCGGGGGCGAAGCCCACCAGGTTATACCGGTACTCCACCGGGGGCAAGCGTTCGAGTTCCAGCAGGAACCGGGCGGAATAGGCGTAAGTTAGTTCCCGTCCGTCCTGGAAGTAATTGACCCTGGTGTAATCCAAAGGCAGCGGAGCGTCGGCCAGGGGAAGGGCGGCAAAAGGCAGGAAATTGAGGGCTCCGTCCGGGATAATGCACAGTCGTTCC
>JAUIIF010000257.1 GCA_030431945.1 Bacteroidia bacterium
TACCGTTTGTAGCTGTTGACGTTCGGGGCGAAGAGCGGCAAAAGTTCGGGTAAGAGCGCTAACTGACCCGCCACATAATGCTCGAAAACCCGGCTCATACCGTACCGCCCCGCAGGATCATGGAAAGCATTTGCTCCGTTTTGCCAAAGCGATTGATGCAAGTGACCACCACAACCCGGCAGGCTGGCCGCAGGCTTGGCCATGAAGCTGGCCAGGAAACCGTGCCGGTAGCTGATTTCCTTCACGCCCTGTTTGAAAAGTATGGCCCGGTCGGCCGCTTCCAGTGCCGGCTGGTGGGCAATGGCTGCTTCCATCACCCCGGGGCCAGTCTCTGTATGAAGCCCCTCAAGACTGACCTTAAAGCGTTCTAACTGCTGAAATAAATCTGCATAGAAAGGGGCATGCTGACTGGTACGCAGGCCGGAATAGCCAAACATGCCAGGCGTAAGTGGTTGGGGAGCCGTAAAGTGCTTCTCCGCCAGGCTCGTTGGCGTCTCCCGATACACAAACCATTCAAATTCGGGGCCAAACCGGGCGTGGAAACCCAGCTCCGTTGCGCGGTCGACAACTTTACGGAGCAATGATCGTGGACAGGCGGCCGCCAGGGGGTGGTCCGCCCCGCTGAAATCAGCAAGCAGGAAGGGAAGATCGTCTTCCCAGGGAATGGTCCGGCGGCTACCCGGTACCAACCGGGCCGGGAGGTCCGCAAAACCTCCGTCTTGCTGGTGGCCGTACAGGACATCCTGGCTGTCCCAGCCGAACAGGACGTTGCAAAAACCGAAGCCACGGTCCTGACTGGACATGATTTTTTCCTTGCTCAGGTATTTGGTCCGTAGAATACCGTCAAGGTCAGTTATCCCGACCTTTATGCGGGATGCTTCATGAAGTTGGAGCCAGTCGGAGAGGGATTGCATAGTGGGTTGCGGGTTTGCGGGTTGCGGGTTTACGGGTTGCGGGTTGCGGGTTGCGGGTTTACGGGTTACGGCGAATGGTAATGTAGGAAGATGTACGCTCATGTGAAAAAGCGCAAGCAAATTAGTCGGGTTGTCTGGCATAATCAGGGTGCATGAGCGGCGGACTTATCCCCGCAGCAGTACACTGCTGGACAAATACGACCGCCGAGATGGAGTATTTATCAACACCTGAGTCAAAGTGGTTTAGCAGCACTGCTCCTGCGGGGCTAGGAAATTCAGCACGCAGTTTGCGAAGTGAGGATAACCGGGGAGAAATTTCTGCACCATCCTGACTTAGGTATATCTTGCCCCCATGGAAAATTCTTACTGTGCCCTGATGCCGACCCTGGCCGCTGACCACGTTCACCGCAAGTATCATGACCAGGAGTACGGCTTTCCCATTGACAACGACAATGAACTCTTTGGCCGCCTCATCCTGGAAATCAACCAGGCTGGTTTGTCCTGGCTGACCATCCTCAATAAGCAGGAAAATTTTCGGAGGGCCTACGGCGGTTACGACATCCGGACGGTGGCAAACTATACGGAAGAAGATCGTTCCAGGCTGTTGGCTGATGCAGGCATCATCCGGAACAAACTGAAAGTCAATGCCGCCATTCATAATGCCCGGGTCATCCTCGGCCTGCAGGAAGAGTTTGGCAGCTTCGGAAATTGGCTGGATCACCACCACCCTCAACCCAAAGCTGCCTGGGTAAAACTTTTTAAACAGGTTTTTAAATTTACCGGAGGGGAAATTACCAACGAATTCCTCATGAGCACCGGCTATTTACCCGGTGCGCATGATCCTGCCTGCCCTGTTTATGCA
Organism: Bacteroidia bacterium; assembly: GCA_030431945.1. GTDB lineage: Bacteria > Bacteroidota > Bacteroidia > Chitinophagales > Saprospiraceae > Neolewinella. The sequence continues at coordinate 1,777 of JAUIIF010000257.1, forward strand.
CGGGTGCTGGCACGAGCACCCAGATGGTCGGAAACAACCTGAGAATTTTTCCCCTATTCTTCTGCTTCAGCCAGGTAATAGGCACCTCCCGTAACCCAGTCACCGCCGGCTTCGGAGGTGAAGGTGACAAAATCATCCATTGCCTCTGCCTGCCGCAGGGCCGTTTTTTCGTACGTTCCGTCAATAAACCGGAAGCCAAACCAGTTCTGGCCCTCCTTTACCACGGCATCCAGGGGCAGCCCCGTCAGGCTCCTTTCGCCGGTAAAAATGGTCGCATTCAGGAATAAGCCCGGAACGAGGCCCTCGGGCAGGTCGCCCTCAAAGTGACAATGGACGTTCAGGGTGGCCGTTGCGGCGTCCACCATCGGGTTTATCTTTTCCACCGTTGCGATTCCCCGCAGGTCATTGAAGGGAAGTTGAAACTGTACCTTTTGCCCCTTGCGTACCGCCGCCACTTCTTTGGAGGGGACGTTCAGCTCCAGGTGCAGGTGCTTGGTGTCAGCAATTTTCAGGAGCTCGTCGTCCGGCCCGACCATTTGCCCCTGATTGGTCGTTACGGCGTGGACGTAGCCGGCACCCGCGGCGTAAACACCTACTGACGACTGAAATTCTCCGGCTGCTTCCAGTTGCGCTACGTCGATGCCGTACGCGAGCAGCTCTTGCTTCAGGCCCCCGTAACTGGCCTGGTTCAGGGCCACTTCCGCTGCGGCGGCATCCAGCGCCGCCTGGGTCGTGGCTTGTCCGTTGTTCAGGGTGGTTTGCCGGTCCAGCTCCCGCTGGGCACTGGCCAGTCTTGCGCGGGTTTCCAGTAGTAAGCGCTGCTTTTCAATCAGTTCCGGATTAGTAACCCGTAGTAATTGTGTGCCGCGGCGGACGTAGTCGCCGGGCAGGTATTTTAGCCCTGATACTTGTCCGGCTACCCGGGCGTGTACGGAGATCAGGTCGGTGGGGGGAACTTCCACCCGCCCCGTGCAGGCGATGTTATGGGTTACCGTTTTGGTCTGGAGTGGACCAGTGGTCACGCGCTTGAGGTTAGTTTCCGTTGTCGGGGCGGCTACCGGGGGTTCGGTGCTTTCCTGCGGGCGGCAACTGAAAAAAAGTACGGTGAGGAGTGGGATAAAGATGGTTTTCATCTTAGTTGAAGGTATTGGTAAGGAAGCGGAGTTCCTGGTGAAGTTGATGGAGTTGGAAGACCTGCCCGAGGCGGTCTAGCTGGTCGTTGAGCAGGCTTTCGGTTAGCTGACTGAAGGTCAGGAAATCAATGGCCCCCTGCTGAAACTGGAGGATGGCGATGCGTTGCAGTCGCTCATTGCCCTGCCCGGCAGCGGTATCGAGGTCAGCCAGCAGGTCAGTCGCCAGCCGGATGTTTTCCCGCAATGCCTGCAGGCGGACAGCACGTTGCTGGCGGTAGGCTACCGCTTCGTTCCGCAATTGCTCACGTTGCAGCTGCAGTTGCCCGATCCGGGTCTTGGCACTGCGGCGATCGAGTGGGATGCCTAACCCCAGGGTAAGCCCCTGAAAGGCAAAGTCATGATCGAGGGTCTGTAAAAAGTAGCCTGCGGAGAGGTTGGGGCGCCGGCTGGCCGCCGCCGTGTGGGTGAGTTCCTGGTCGAGTAGCAACTGACGGGCAGCAAAGGCTTCCTCCTGGGGCGTCACCGGCGGAGGGGCAGGTGCGGGGGGCGGGGCGGCCGGTAGGAGGCGCGGCCGCAGGTGCAGGCTGTCGGGTAAGTGCGCCAGGCTGCGCAAGGTTGCCTCCGCGCGCCGGGCTTCCGCCCGGGCTACCGCCCGCTGACGGGCAATACTGCGGATTTTACCGTTCAGCAGTTCTTCATCAACGGCACCAAGGGTGCCGGCAGCCCGCCGCACGGCCAGTTTGGGCCGGCTGTTCTCGTACAACTGCAGCATACTATCCAGCACCGCCAGGCGGGAAAGTTCGTAACCCCAGGCACCGTAAGCCGTAGCGAGGCGGTAGCCGAGCTCGTTGGCGATGATGGCGCCCTGGGTGCTGGCGGCCGCAGTACGTGCCTCAATCAGGGCGTAGTCCTGTTTGCGCCCCAGTAAGTGGGTAAGGTCTTGCTGCACGCTCAGGTTGTGGTCGTACAAACCGCTGTTGATCTGCCCTCCCTGGTAATTGATCATCAGGGGCGCCCACTGCCCGATAGCCTGCCGGTGGAGGGCCTCTGAGGCGACCTCCAGGCGCTGGTTCTGCAGCGCGGGGCTGTTGGTCAGGGCATAAGCGTATAGTGCCGGGAAGTCGTCCAGCTGCTGCGCGTTCAGTCCGGTGCCGGCCAGCATCGCTATTAACAAACTTCCTACTGCACCTGCGGCCGCGCCCCCGGTGTGCCGGCGATTTACCAGGTAGTAAAGGGCGGGTAAAACCACGAGCGTAAGCAGGGTAGAGGAGATGAGCCCGCCAATGACGACGGTCGCCAGGGGCCGCTGTACCTCAGCGCCGCTGCCGTTCGATAAGGCCATGGGGAGGAAACCGAAAGCGGCAACTGCCGCCGTCATCAGTACTGGCCGCAGGCGCGTCGCCGCCGCTTCCCTGATGATCTCCCGGAAGTCAAGTTTGCTGGTTTGCCGCAGTTGCCGGATGGCACTGATCAGGACAATTCCGTTCAGGACGGCAATTCCGAACAGAGCGATAAATCCGATGCCCGAGGAGATACTGAAGGGCATGCCGCGCAGCAAAAGCGCCGCTATACCTCCGATCGCGGAAAGGGGAACGGCCACGAAAATGACCAACGCATCCCGGAAAGAGGAAAAGGCCAGGTACAGGAGCAGCAAAATGAGGCCCAGGGCAATGGGAACGGCAATGAGTAGCCGCCGGCGCGCACTCTGCAGGTTTTCGAACTGACCACCGTACTGAATTTCGTAGCCGGGGGGCAGGTCCAGGTCTTGCTGCAGGCGTTGCTGAATGTCTTCCACCAGGCCTTCTACATCCCGGTTGCGCACGTTGACCCCGATGTTGATAAAACGGCGGGCTTGCTCCCGGGAGATCAGCATGGGACTTTCCCGCTCTTCCACTACGGCTACCTCGCTGAGCGGAATAAGCTGGCCGTTGGCTGCCGGCAGGGTCAGCTGGTCAAGGTCCAATGCTCCCCGGAACTCATCCGCCAGGCGAACGACCAAATCGAATTTGCGCTCTTCTTCGTAGACGGAACCGACGATCTCTCCGGCGTAGGCCGCGCGGACGAGCTGATTCGCTTCCTGCACGTTGACGCCGAACTGAGCCATCCGGCTGCGGTCGTACCGGACGTTGAGCTGCCGCAGGCCGTCAGTTTGGTCTACTTTGACGTCGCCGGCCCCCTCCACCTGCTCGATGAGGGCGGCGGCCAGGTGCGCCTGCTCCACGAGAACTTCCGGACTTTCACCAAAAAGCTTGACCGAAACATCAGATTTTGCGCCGGTCATCAGTTCGTTGAACCGAAGCTGGATGGGCTGGGTAAACTCAAAGGATGCCCAGGTGATCGGGGCCAGTTTAGCTTTCATTTTGGCCATGAGGTCTTCCCGGTTGTCGGCGGAAGTCCATTCTTCCTTATCCTTCAGGATGATCATGATGTCAGCGTCTTCGATGGCCATCGGGTCCGTCGGTACTTCAGCCGTACCGATCTTGGAGACGACGTGTTTAACTTCCGGGAAGTTGCTCAGGATGATTTCCTCCGCCATGGTCGATGTGTGGATACTCTCCTGCAGAGAGCTGCCGGGCTTGATGGCCTGCTGCATGGCAATGTCTCCCTCTTCCAGCGTGGGGATGAACTCCCCGCCCATCCGGCTGAAGGCCAGCAGCGCGAGCACCAGGGCTGCGGCTGAAAGCAGCAGGGTCAGACCTGCTCCCCGCAGGGATGCCTGCAGTACCGGCCGGTAAAGGCGTTCGAGCCAACCCATGATCCAGGCAGCTAGGCCGCGCTCCGCTTTAATGGTTTTGGAAATGAACAGGGATGCCATTACCGGAACGTAGGTAACCGACAAGAACAAAGAACCCAGGATCGCTAAACTGACCACCTGCGCCATGGGCCGGAAGGTTTTTCCCTCCGTTCCTTCCAGGGTAAGGATGGGGAGGAAGACCACCAGGATGATCAGGACACCAAAGGCGGCAGACCGGTAAATTTGATTGGTCGACGTCCGTACCACCCCGTCCATTTCCGTCTGGGTGAGTTGTTGCCCCAGGTAACCGACGGCCAGAAAATGCAGCAGGCCCTCCATAATAATGACGGCTCCGTCGATCACGATGCCGAAGTCAATGGCCCCCAGAGACATCAGGTTGGCCGAAATCCCGAAGTACCGCATCATGATGAGGGCGAAGAGCATGGACAGGGGAATGACGGAGGCAACGATCAGTCCGGCCCGCAGGTTCCCCAGCAGGAGGAGCAGCACGAAGATGACGATGAGGCCGCCTTCAATCAGGTTGGTTTTTACCGTGTCGATGGTCCGCCCGATGAGGGCGGCCCGGTCGAGATAAGGATAAATACTGACGCCCTCGGGGAGTGCGGTTTTAATGGTTTCCATCCGGGCTTCCACGTTGGCAAGTGCTTCGGAGGAGTTGGCGCCTTTCAGCATCAGGGTAATCCCGCCTACCACTTCTCCCCGGCCGTCCATGGTCATGGCACCGTAGCGCTTCGCACTGCCGATGGTCACTTTAGCGACGTCGCGCAGGCGCAGGGGCGGCCCCGTTTCGTTGCCCAGCGGAATCTCCTCAATCTCATCAGCAGTACTTACCCGGCCGTCCGTCCGGATATAGTAGGAGTAGGGCCCCCTTTCCAGGTAACTGCCGCCACTGTTTTCATTATTGACCTCCAGCGCGTTGAGCACGTGGGCCACACTCAGGTTATTAGCCCTGAGCAGCCGGG
>JAUIIF010000258.1 GCA_030431945.1 Bacteroidia bacterium
GGCCTGGGCGAGACGACGGCCATCGAGGAACTTTCGGTAGAATGGCCCGATGGTACTGTCAGCAGCCTCACGGCGCCGACTATTGACGAAGTAGTAACGATCAGCCAGGAGGCAGCCACCAAAAGCCCCCCTGAAAAGGCCTCCGCAGCACCAAGTGTTTTAGTTGCAGCCCCGCAATTGATGGATGAGCCGGCCGTGCACATAGAACCCTTTTTCAACGACTTCAATCACGAAAGTCTGTTGCTCCGTAAACTCTCCGACCCCGGGCCCAAAATCGTCAAAGGTGACCCTAACGGGGACGGACTCGAAGATTTTGTCATCCTGGGTTCCTGGGGCCATCAGGACCAATTGTATTTGCAAAAGCCCGACGGCTCTTTCTCCCTTACTCCCGTTAAGTCATTTGAACAGACCGCCAACTACGAAAGCAGCGCAGGGGCGTTTTTCGATGCGGATGGGGATGGTGACGACGACTTACTCATCGGGTCCGGAGGAAATGAGTATGACCGGGGTTTCCAGGCCTACGGTATTCGGTTCTACGAGAACATCAAAGGGCAACTGGTCGTCAATAACGTACTGGCGCCGCCCTATGCCGGAGGAGAAATCAGCTGTATTGCGCCCTGCGACATTGATTTTGACGGAGACATGGACCTCTTTATGGGCGGACGGGGCGTACCCGGCAATTACGGGCTGGTCCCTCAGTCTTTTCTCTACCTGCAGGAAAACGGAGTCTGGGTAAAGGAAACGCCCCAGGATATTGCTACTGCGGGTATGGTAACTGATGCCGTCTGGAGTGACCTGAATACCGACGGCCGGCCCGACCTGATTATGGTGGGAGACTGGATGCCGGTAACGGTGGCCTTTATGCTCCACGATGCCAAAATCAGTGAAACTTTCCAAATACCGAATTCTGCCGGCTGGTGGAACAGCATTGAGGCGGCGGACCTGGACGGGGACGGCATGGAAGACCTCGTCGTGACCAACTGGGGGCTGAACGGTAAGTTTCGCGCCTCCGCCGAGCGCCCCCTGAAATTGCACACGAAGGACTTTGACGGCAATCAGAAAACAGAATTCATCATTGAATGGTACCCGCCCGCCGATGATACCCCCTACCCTTTCGCCAGCCGCAGGGAGTTGCACGGTCAGTTGCCCCACCTGAGAAAAACAACGCTGCAGTACAAAGACTTTGCCAAAGCGACCTACCAAAGCCTGTTTTCGGAAGAAGAACGCGAAGGGGCCATTACGCGTACCTGTGAAGAACTGCGCAGTTCCGTTATCTGGAATAAGGGGAAAGGGCAGGTCCGGATTGAACCGCTTCCCTGGCAGGCACAGTTGACGCCCCAGTTCACTACGGCCATTGAAGACGTAAACAACGACGGCCGGCCCGACCTCTGGCTGGGGGGCAATATCTTTGGCTTAACGCCGCAAGTGGGCCGGGCAGACGCCGGCCGCGGCACCCTGTTGCTCAACACCGGAAACCGTAACTGGTCTTACGTAGACAATGACCTGGCCGGTGTTTCCGTCAAGGGACAAGTTCGCGATGCCCAGTTCATCAACCTGGCGGATGGCGGCAAAGCACTCCTCGTCGGGGTAAATGATGAGCCCCTGAAAGTATACCGTCTCCGGCAGGAAGCGACTAAATAAGTTGCCTCCTCACCTTGCCCGTTATTTTTTGTCTGCACCCTGCGTTCGCGCCCGAAGCGCCACCTTTCAACCACCTGGCTTTTAATTACATCAGGCTTCTCCGGAAGCTGGTAAATATCTAAACTACATGGGACAACAAGCACTCACGCTGCGCCAAATACTGGTCCTGTCCACCTGCTTACTGGTGTACGCCTGTCAACCAGCGGACACCACTGTCTTCACCCGGATGGCACCCGCCACAACGGGCGTTTCCTTCGTCAACACCACGGGGGAAAACGACAGCTTCAACATCCTGACGAACGAGTACATCTACAACGGTGGAGGCGTGGGTATCGGGGATTTTGATCAGGACGGACGCCCCGACATCTTCTTTGCCGGCAGCGAAAACGAAAATGAACTTTACCTGAACCGTGGCGACTGGAAATTCGAAAACGTAAGTGCCGTGGCGGGAATTGGCGGCGGCCGGACCTGGAATAACGGAGTAACGGTGGTCGACGTGAACGGCGACGGGCTGGACGACCTCTACGTCTGCGCCACCCTTAAGGATGATCCGGCCCGCCGGAAAAACCAATTGTACCTGAACCAGGGAAATAACGCTGACGGAATTCCGGTGTTTACGGACGTCAGCGAGGCCTACGGGCTCGCCAGCACCGGCCACAATACCCAGGCAGCCTGGCTGGATTACGACCTGGATGGTGACCTGGATGTTTTTCTGCTCGTCAACGAAATGGTCGATAACAAACGCCCGAACGATTTCAGCCGCAAAGTCCAGGACGGCACAGGAATACGAACGGATAAACTCTACCGGCAGGATCGTTCCGGAGACCGGATAACCTTCACCGAAGTAGGCAAAGAAACGGGCATTCTTTTCCAGGGTTTTGCCCTGGCGGCAACCGTGTGCGACCTGAATCAGGATGGCTGGCCGGACCTGTACGTCAGCAATGACTACCTCAGTAATGACCTGGTCTACCTCAATACGGAAAAGGACGGCCGGCGCTACTTCGTGGACATTGCCGACCAGGTCGTCAAGCACACCAGCTACAGTGCGATGGGGAACGACGTGGCCGACCTGAACAACGACGGCCTGCCGGACATCCTGGCCGTGGATATGCTGCCGGCAGATAACCTGCGCCGCAAGATGATGCTGACGGCCAACAACTACAACTACCTCCTCAACTTAGAACGCTTCGGCTACCACCCCCAATTTACCCGCAATACCCTGCAAATAAGCCAGGGCCGACGGGTAGACAGCCTGAGCAGCCTGCCCCTCTTCAGCGAAATCGGTATGCAGGCCGGCCTGCCCGCTACGGATTGGAGTTGGACGCCACTCGTGGCGGACTTCAACCTGGACGGAAACAAGGACGTAATCATCACCAACGGATTCCCACGGGACATTACCGACAAAGATTTCGGTGATTACAACGCCGCCAACAGCCGCTTTTTTTCCGTGAAGGACATGCTGCGGAAAATCCCCTCCGTCAAAATTCCCAACGTCGCCTTTGCCGGGCAGGCACTGGCTCAGGGAGTCCCCGCATTCACGGAAGTAAGCAAAGAATGGGGAATTGACGTAACGAGCTTCAGTAACGGCGCGGCGTACGCTGACCTGGATGGTGACGGAGACCTGGACTACGTGGTCAATAACATTGATGACCCCGCCCACCTCTACCGCAACAATACCCAGGAACAAACCAAGGGAGGACTTCAAACCCTGACCATCACTGCGGCTGCAGACGTTGAAGATGCGAGATTCTGGGGAAGTGAAGTCACCGTTATTTCGAAAACCGGCCAGCAGTCCTTCTACTGGCACCCGCACCGTGGCTATCTATCCAGTCACGGTCAGGACATCGTCGTGCGCACCCAGGGTGACGTCACGGTTACGGTAAAGTGGCCCAATGGTCCGGTAAAAGATTACCGCTTACTCGAGCCCGAGCAAAAAACCGTATTAACCATTGATCCTGACGGTGGTCAGCTGCATTCCGAAACAGTCCTCGGCAAAGCAGCCTACCTCAAACCGGTGGCTGGTCCGGATTTCATCCACGCAGAGGAGGATTATACCGATTTCAACGTGCAACCCATGCTCCTGCATAAACTGACGCAGCAGGGCCCCGGAATGGCGGTTACGGACTGGAACGCGGACGGCTATGATGACCTTTACGTTAGTGGCAGCTACGATCATCCCGGTACTTTCTTCCAGGGAACCGGCAGTGGCTTCACCGAAATCCCCAGCCTGTTCACCGGCCAGGACTCCTTACGGCGGGAAGAGCTGGGCATCTTGTTTTTTGACGCAGACCAGGATGGTGATGATGACCTGTACCTGGTTACCGGCAGTTACGAATTCAACCTGGAAGAGGGAGATTATGCGGACCGGCTCTACCGGAATGACGGGGGGCGCTACACGCAGGTGCAGGGCGGGTTGGAAGGCCTGGCGGACCACTCGGGCTCCTGTGTCCGGGCGGCCGACTACGACGGCGACGGGGACCTGGATTTGTTCGTAGGCAACCGGGTGGACCCGCACAATTACCCAAGACCAGTAGGCAGCTACCTCCTGAAAAACGAGTCGACCCCGGGCAATTTACGCTTCGTTCTGGACGAAGAGGCCACCGCCGCCATCAGCACCGCCACCAACACCAGCGATGCACTTTTTACCGATTATGATAATGACGGGGATCCCGATTTGTTGATTGCCGGGGAATGGTCTCCCCTCAGGTTGTACACCAACGAACGGGGAACCTTCCGGGAGCAAACTACCGCCGCCGGCCTGAGCGAAAAGCAGGGCTGGTGGAACTCTCTGATAGCCGGAGATTTCGACAATGACGGAGATATCGATTACATCGCCGGCAACCTGGGGAACAACAGCATTCTTAAACCTACCCCGGAACACCCCGTTACCGCTGTCCTGACGGATATGGATAATAACGGGGGGCTGGATTTTATTCCCTTCACCTATTTTACTGACCAGCAGGGTAACCTACAGGCTTACCCCTTCTTCAACCGCAACGACTTTGCGAAGCAGGTAAGCAAGATCAAGGCGCTCTACCCTTCTCATGAAGCCTACGCGCAGGCGGCCAGCACTGCGTACGAGTTCGCTGGCAAGGAGCGCTACGACTTCCTGGTGAATGAACCAAGAACGATGTACCTGCAGAACAACGGAACGGGATTTGAATTCCGGCCCTTACCGCCTTCAGCGCAATCATTTCCTGTCTTTGGCATGCTGGCAGCTGACCTCAATAGCGATGAGTACCTGGACGTACTCCTGATCGGCAATGATTACGGCAGTGAGACCAGCCAGGGTTTCATGGATGCGGGCAATGGTCTGTTGCTGACGGGTTCGGCTGCCGGTGAATTCCAGAGCTTTATTCCGGAAAAAAGCGGATTCTACGTTCCCGGGGAGGGGCGTTCCCTGGTCCTGGCCCGGGGACAGGACGGACCACTGATCGTTGCCGCCCAAAATTCAGGACCGCTCGCTGTTTTCAAGCCGTGGTCGGGCCGCCGCACAACGGAAGTTCCGGGAAGAAAAGTAGAAACCTACTGGGGAAGTGGCTACCTCGGGCAGTCGGGCAGAAAATAACGAGTACCCTCCGTAACTTCCTGGTCCTGGCACGCTGGTTGGTCAGCCAGCAGTATGAAGGTAAATATCCTTGATTGGTCTCCTAACGTGGCAAAAGTGCCTCCCGGGCGGGTACGCTGAAGTTATGAACCTTAAGCAATGGCAACTAACTGCTACCCCGGGATTAACCTTAACCCGGGGACTACATGGTTGTCCGTCCAGCTCTGGCCCTACCTGACCTGATCAATACTTTGCTGCCTACTGCAGGGCTTCCAGGGCGGCCTTGATGCGCTTGATGGCTTCCGTCAACTGTACCTCACTGGCGGCGTAGCTGATCCGGATGCAGGTTGGCGCTCCGAACGAGCTGCCACCGACCGTGGCCACGTGGGCCTGCATCAGGAGATATTCACTCAGGTCATCCGAGGTATTAATGGTGTACTCACCGTTTGATTTGCCGAAGAAGGCTGCTACGTCCGGGAAGATGTAGAAAGCGCCCTGAGGACGATTGACGCGCATCCCGTCAATTTCTTCCAATCCCTTAATGATCAGTTCCCGGCGTGCTTCAAAGGCTTTTTTCATTTCCAGGCTCGGTTCCAGGCTGGAATTAAGCGCAACGGTGCCTGCGTGTTGAGCAATGCTGTTGGCGCCGGAAGTACTTTGCCCCTGTAATTTTGCGCAGGCTTTGGCAATCGCCAATGGTGCACCAATGTACCCCAGGCGCCATCCCGTCATGGCAAAACCTTTTGAAAAGCCGTTGACGGTAATCGTCCGGTCTTTCACCTCCGGGCAGGCACCGATACTGGCGTGTTTGCCGGTAAAATTGATGTGCTCATAAATTTCGTCCGCTACGACGTAGACATCAGGGTGCCGTTCCAGCATTTTGGCGATGGCCGACAGTTCGGCGGCGGTGTAGACAGACCCCGTCGGGTTACACGGAGAGGAGAATAAAATAAACTTGGTGCGGTCCGTAATGGCCGCTTCAATAGCGGCTGCGCTTACCTTATAATCATCCTCGATACCGGCTCCTACGATTACGGGAACGCCTTCGGCAACTTTAACGATGTCTGAATAACTCACCCAGAAGGGTGCCAGAATAATGACTTCGTCACCGGGGTTCAGCATTGCCTGCGCCAGGTTGGCAATAGACTGCTTGGCTCCCGTACTGACAACGATCTGATCCGGAGTAAAATCGAGGTTGTTCTCCCGCTTGAATTTATCGACAATGGCCTTGCGTAGTTCTGCCGTTCCCGGCACCGGGGTGTATTTGGTCATGCCGGCATCAAGGGCCTCTTTAGCAGCCTCTTTGATGTGTACCGGAGTATCAAAATCGGGTTCACCGAGGCTAAGGCTGATCACATCATGCCCTTGTGCCTTTACTTCACGGCCCAGGGCGGCCATCCGCAGGGTTGCGGATTCTTGCATTTGC
>JAUIIF010000259.1 GCA_030431945.1 Bacteroidia bacterium
AAAGGAAGGATGCCTGGAATAGGTGCCGTCGTACACTGCCTCGTTGAGGTGAATCAGGTCCATCGCCAGGGTAAACAATAGCGTCATCGTCAATTGGGCAACGGAATTGGTACTGTAGCCGCTTACATTTTTAACGGGGATACCCCGCGCAGCGGCGGCCTTTAGGTCTACATTATTCATTCCCGTAGCTGCGATACAGATAAGTCGCAAATCCGGCAATTGCTCCATCTCTTCCGCGCCCAGCACCACTTTGTTAACGATGGCCACCGCTGCGCCTTGCAGGCGCTTGACGACTTGCTCCGGACGGGTATTCTCATAGCCGGTAAAAGTACCGAGCTCCTGAAAGCGAGCCAGTTCTTCCGGCAGGTCTGCAACGGTTTGGGTGTCAAGAAAAGTGATTTGCATACGAGGGGGTTAGCGGAAAAGAAATCCGATGAAAGTTGGAAAAAGCCGTTGACAAAGTAAACATTCCGGTCGTAAACGAGGCTTTAAGGTAAAATACGTTTCCCGCCAACCTTCTCCTGCTCTTTTGTCCTTTACTTTGCACCAGCGCCAGCGCCCCCAAATGTTATCTTTTATGCTCCAGTTTCGCCACCTTTATCAAGCTCTTTCCGTGCTGATCTTTTGCCTGATCATGACCAGCTTGCATGCCCAGGAGGCCGAAATTCACGGCACGGTAACCAATGGCGAGGGGGAGCCCCTGATCGGTGCCTACGTACAGGTGATCGGGTCCGTAGTAGGCGCCTCCACCAATCTTGACGGTGACTACCGCCTCGACGTCCCCCCGGGGAGAATCCGCATTTTGTACAGCTACATTGGTTACGAGAATTACGATACGACCTTTGCCGTTTCAGCGGCGGAGCGGGAAATACGGATTGACGTCGTCATGTCCGAAGCATTTTTGGAAACCGGGGAGGTCATTGTTTTTGGTCGCCGGGCCTCTGGCCAGGCCCAGGCGCTGCGCAATCAGCAGTCCAGCCAGGTCAACCAGACCGTCATTCATTCTGAGGTTTTCAATAAGTACCCGGATATTACCATTGCCGAGACCGTCAGCCGCATGCCCGGTGTGTCCATCATCCGCAACGTCGGGGAAGGAGAGATTGTCCAGGTACGTGGCCTGCCCGAGCAGTATACTGCCGTTACCCTGAACGGACAGCGCCTGCCCACCATTCAACCCGAAGTAGACCAAAGCGGCAGCCTGGGCATCATTCAGAGCAATCTCGTTGACGAAGTCCGGGTGATCAAGGCCCGGACGGCCGATATGGACGGGGACGCCATTGCCGGAACGGTTGATTTCCGCGTTCGGCACCCGGAGGAAAAATTCGAGGTGTTGCTCCAGGCCGGTCAGGGAATGAATTTTGGTTTTGACGACAACCCCAACCAGTCCTCCGGCATCACCCAACTGGCGGGCTCCCTCAACTCAGAGCTGAGCGAAGAAAAAGTATATGCCCTTTTCTCCGGGAGTTACCTCAATCACGGGCGCGGTAACCGCAGCGAGCTGTATGAATACGGCAGCCCCGGCGTACGTGGTACGGAACTGTACAGCGCCCGGCCATTCGATACCGACCGGCAGATCAAACGCACGGGCGTTGTGGGTGCCGTGGAGTTACGCCCCAGCATCTACAACCGCATGCGCCTCAGCTACAACTTCAGCGAACTGAAGGAGCAAATACAGCAGCGTCAGCTTTTTGCTCATCTGGGCGAAACGCCCGGGAGCCAGCGCATTTCCAGTGGCTGGACGAACGACCGTAAGCTCAGCTTAGTTGCCCTCGAGGTAGAAAACAACTTCCCCCGGACGCGCCTCGATTACCAACTGAGTTTCAGCCAGAGTACCGAAGCCCTGCAAGACCGCTTCAGAACAAGCTACACCAGCGACGGCACCACTTTGGTAAACGCTGCGGACCTGACGGGGCTCACCCCCTATTCCACCGTTTCCAGCGGACCATTGGTGCATAACGCGAATTTCCAGGACGAAGCGCTGCTGGACGAGACCGTTGCCATCGGCAGTATCAACCTGACGCGCTACCTGAGTAGTAACCGGCGGCGGTTCGTTAAAATTGGTGCCCGCTACCGCAGTAAGGACCGCCTCTACAACACCAGCAATTTTTTCCTGCCGGCCAACGACGGCACCACCATCCCTGCGGGCAGTTTTTCCCCCATCCCCACCGAACGCTTCTCTCCGGCAGATACCCTGCCGGCATCCGTCTACGACGCCAAACAGCGGATTGCTGCGGCCTACCTGATGTACGCGGCGAATTTCAATTCCAGAATTTCCTTATCCACCGGCCTGCGCTTCGAATACCTGGAGGTGGAAGCCAGAAACCCCCTGGATACCGTAGGCTTTGATGAGATTGATGTACTACCCAGTATTAACCTCACCTACCGGTTGAGCCGCGACCGGCAGTTCCGCCTCAGCTTCTACGAAGCCATCGGGCGACCGTCATACGCCACCTACCGGCCGGTAACCGAAGGACCGCTGCCCCTGGTCGCCGTGGATGAGTTCTCCCGGAGCAATGCCACGATCCAGTCAACCAAAAGTCGTAACCTCGACCTGGCCTTCGAACGATACGGACGGCGGGACGGACTCTTTACCGTAGGGGTTTACGCCAAGTTTCTCCAGGCACCCACCATCTTGATTTCCGAGTCCGACTTCAGCACCCTCGGCCGGCCTACTTACTCTACTTCACTGATTAATGCCGATGATGCCAATGTACTGGGCTTTGAGGTTGGTTTTTACCAAAACCTGGGCTTTCTGGAAACAAACCTGCGTCATTGCAACCTCAATGGCACGTACAATTTTAACGCTTTCAGCGTAGATAATCCACTGGGCATTACCGGAGACCTCCCGCTGGCACAGGCTCCACGCCAATCCGCCAACCTCTCCTTCGTCTATTCCAACCCCAATAACCGGCTGAACCTGGTGGTGGCGACTAATTTTCGCGACCGGGTCTTCGACCGGTTGCTCGACGGCGAGGCCATTTACCGCAACAAACTGGTCTCGCTGGATCTGGCCGCTGACTACGAAGTCATTAAGGACATTTCGCTGTACATCCGGGCCAACAACCTGACGAATACCCCCTTCGAGGAATGGATCGGCGAGCCCGGCGAAGCGGGTTCTCTCCTGCGGAGCAGCAGTGCTTACGGTCGGTGGGGCGTAGTGGGGGTCCGGTTCCGCCCACAGTAAAGGCCCGGGCTTACCGGGCACCCGTCACGGTCAGCCAGTCCCCTACCCCGTTGCGTAGCGCCGTTCCTACGCTGGCCGCGTCGGCAGTTAGGTCTACGGCACCGAAAAGCCGGGCGTAGTCTCCCGTCAGGATCAGGGTCAGGTTGGTACCGCGAATGGGATCAAGCGGAGCCGGAAAATCAAGTGTCAGTGGCAGGGTTCCGCGCACATCCACCCGCACCGTATCATTGGTGGCCAGCAGTAGGTACTCCGCGGAGGCCGTGAGATAGCCCTGGCCGTCGTTGTAATTAAGTAGTCCTGCCTGGGTGGCCAGGGGCGAGGCCGCAGGTGCAGAGGGAGGGTAAACGGCCGTAAATTCTTCGCTTAATCCGACCGTTCCCTGCACCTGCGTCAGCGCCTCTGTCCCTACCCGCAAGCGGCCGATGGTGGACGTGGCACTGCCGCTCGTACGGAGCAGGACGAGGTTGGCGTTGATGTCGGTCAGGACGGTGTCGGCTCCTGCTACAATGCCCACCTCCACAAGGTTTTCCGGGGTGGGCAAAATGGTATTGCCGGCCACCAGTTCCAGTTCGCCCAGGTACACCCGAAAGCGGATTAACCTGAACGCATTGCCGCTACCGTCGGTATAGGTACTGTCCAGCGCAAGTGGTTCCGTACCCCATACCCGGCTAAGTTCCAGACTGAAGGAAGGATAGGTACAGCAATCGGGGCAGGCTTCGTCCGCCAGAATATCGTAATTCGTAGCGTCAGGATCGAGGCAGGCAATATTGTCTTCGTAGCAGGACGAAATGACGAACGGAAGCAAAAGTAAAAGACAGGTTAGGCGGGACATGCAGGCTGGTTGGGCGGACAAAGTTACGTTGCGCGTTTTCTTATCCGCCCCACCAGCATTGTTTTTGACATTTACTTAAGGGAGCCGAGCTCACCGGGGCGCTAAATCACCATTCCGGCGGCTACGGTCTCGTTTGTCTGTTCGTCCACCAGAATAACGGAACCGGTAATCCGGTTCTTCCGGTAACTATCGACAAAAAGCGGGGCCGTCGTGCGCAGCAGGACGCGCCCGATGTCATTCATTTTTATTTCCTTGTTCTCCTCGTCGCGGTGCAGGCTGTTAATGTCCAGGCGGTAGCGAACCTCTTTCACCAGGCAGCGTGCTTCTTTGGTGGTGTGCAGGATGGCGTACTTGCCCCGTGGTTGCAGGGGCCGCTCGTTGAACCAGCACAGCATGACCTCAATGTCCTGGGTGACGTCGGGCTGGTTGTTTTCCCGCACGATCATGTCGCCGCGGCTGATATCAATATCGTCTTCCAGCAGCAGGGTTACGGACATCGGCGGGTAAGCCTCCTCCAGTTCCCCGTCGTAGGTATCGATCTTAGCAACAGTGGTGCTGAATCCACTCGGCAGCACCGTAACCTTATCTCCTTTCTTCCAGACCCCGCCCGCGATGCGGCCGGCGTAGCCCCGGTAGTCGTGGTAGTCATCGCTGTAAGGGCGAATCACGGTCTGCACCGGCAGGCGGCAGTCGATAAAGTTGTTATCCGAGCCGATGTGTACGTTTTCCAGGCTGTACAGCAGGGTGGCACCGCCGTACCAATCCATGTTTTCGGATTTTTCCACTACGTTATCGCCCAGCAGGGCGGACATGGGGATGAAGTCGATGTCCTTCACGTCCAGCCGGTGGCTGAAACTCTGAAAGTCTTCCTTAATCTTATTGTAGGCTTCTTCCTGAAAATCCACCAGGTCCATCTTATTGATACAGACGATCAGGTGCGGAATCTGCAGCAGGCTGGCGATGAACGCGTGCCGGCGGGTTTGCTCCACGACGCCGTGGCGGGCATCCACCAGGATGAGGGCGACGTTGGCCGTACTGGCCCCCGTCACCATATTCCGGGTGTACTGGATGTGGCCGGGGGTGTCGGCGATGATGAATTTACGCTTGGGGGTGGCGAAGTAGCGGTAGGCCACGTCGATGGTAATCCCTTGTTCACGTTCGGCCTTGAGTCCGTCCGTCAGCAGGGCCAGGTTAACGCCTTCTTCCCCCCGCTTGGAGCTCGTCTGGGAGATGGCTTCGTACTGATCCTCAAAGATGGACTTACTGTCGTAAAGCAGGCGGCCGATGAGGGTGGACTTGCCATCGTCTACGGAGCCGGCAGTCGTGAAGCGGAGCAGTTCGGTGTGGTCGGTAGTCATAGTAGTCTATTGGACTTTTGGTCTGTTGGGCCGCAGGTTTCGGCCTGACCTATGTTTTTTGATTTGATGATTATTCCGGGCATTTCCCGTATGCCTTCGTCATCCATTCACTGCGGGATCGCGTATCCTGAGCGGATAGCGTACAGATTGAAAGCATGAATAGCAGAAGAAAGCTTAGGCGAAATAATTGCATTGCTGATTTTGAAGGCGGGGACGCGGGTGCAGGGTATGGTGAAGGAGCAAAGTTTGTGAGCTCGGCGGCCGCGGCGCGACGAAGGAGCTGACTCCGGCCGCCAACCTGGCCCTAAAAGTACCCCTGCTTTTTCCGGTCCTCCATGGCCGTTTCGCTCCGCTTATCATCGGCGCGGCCACCGCGCTCGGTCTGGCGGGCCATGGAGACTTCGGCGATAATGTCTTCCAGCGTAGTGGCGGCAGACCTCCAGACGCCGGTGGTCGTAATGTCGCCGATGGTGCGGCAACGGACCAGCAGTTTTTCTACCTTCTCGTCGTCGCGCACCGGAATGAGGCCGCCTTCCGTGGCCAGCAACATACCGTCCCGGTGCAGTACTTCGCGTTCGTGGGCGAAGTAGAGGCTCGGCAACTCTACCTTTTCCACGGCCAGGTACTGCCAGACGTCGAGTTCCGTCCAGTTGGAGATGGGAAAAATACGGAAGTGCTCGCCGTAGTGCTTACGGCCATTAAAGAGGTTCCAGAGTTCGGGGCGTTGGTTTTTCGGGTCCCACTGGCCAAATTCATCGCGGTGACTGAAGAAGCGTTCCTTGGCCCGGGCCTTCTCTTCGTCGCGGCGGCCGCCCCCCAGGGCGGCGTCGTACTTGCCTTTTTCCAACTCGTCCAGTAAGACGGCCGTCTGCAGGTAGTTCCGGGTGGCGTTATAGCCTTTTTCTTCCCGGACCATGCCCTTGTCAATCGCCTCTTGTACTGAACCAACCACCAGTTTCACGCCCAGGCGTTCCACCAGGGCATCCCGGTAATCCAGCGCTTCCTGAAAGTTATGCCCCGTGTCCACGTGGAGGAGGGTAAACGGAATTTTAGCCGGGTGGAATGCTTTCATGGCCAGGTGGACCATCAGGATCGAGTCCTTACCTCCACTGAACAGCAGTACCGGGTTTTCAAACTGGGCGGCCACCTCCCGTAAAACAAAAATGGACTCCGATTCGAGTTCCCGCAGGTGGTTAAGTTGATAGTTGGTAGACATAAAGTTAA
>JAUIIF010000260.1 GCA_030431945.1 Bacteroidia bacterium
CGCAGCACATCGGTGCTTTCCGTATTGAAGTGGACCGCGAAGAAAACGGCCCGCCGATGGAGATCACCTTCCTGGATACGCCTGGTCACGAAGCCTTTACGGCCATGCGTGCCCGTGGTGCCAAGGTAACGGACATTGCCGTCATCATCATTGCTGCGGATGACGACATTATGCCCCAGACCAAAGAAGCCATCAGCCACGCTGAGGCTGCCGGCGTGCCGATGATTTTTGCCATCAACAAGATTGACAAGCCGGGGGCTAACCCCGACAAGATCAAAGGTGAACTGGCGACCATGGGCTACTCCATCGAGGAGTACGGTGGTAAGTACCAGAGCCAGGACATTTCGGCCCTCAAGGGTACCGGCGTGGATGAGCTGATGGAAAAAATAATGCTGGAAGCTGAAGTCCTCGAACTGAAAGCGAATCCTGACCGTCCGGCCATCGCCACCATCGTCGAAGCCTCCCTGGAGCACGGCCGTGGTTACGTCACCAAGATCATCGTCAACCACGGTACCCTGAAGATTCAGGATATCATTGTTGCCGGTGAACACAGCGGCCGGGTGAAAGCCATGTTCAACGAACGCAACAAACGCGTTAAGGAAGTGAAGCCTGGCAGCCCTACCCTCCTGCTCGGCCTCAACGGTGCACCGCAGGCTGGTGAAATGCTTAAGGTAATGGAGAACGAGCAGGACGCGCGCCAACTGGCCAGCCGTCGCGCTCAAATTTCCCGGGAGCAGGCCAACCGTGCCAGCAAGCGCATCTCGCTTGATGAAATCGGACGCCGCCTCGCACTGGGTAACTTTAAGGAGCTCAACCTCATCGTAAAGGGTGATGTAGACGGTTCCGTAGAAGCCCTGGCAGACTCCCTGATCAAGCTTTCACAGGAAACCGTACAGGTAAACGTTATCCACAAAGCCGTTGGCCAGATCATCGATTCGGACATCTTGCTGGCGACTGCCTCCGAAGCCATCATCGTTGGCTTCCAGGTTCGCCCAAGTAGTTCCGCCCGTAAGCTGGCCGAACGGGAAGGCGTGGAGATCAAGACCTACTCGGTGATCTACAAAGCCATTGAGGAAATCCGCGATGCCATCGAAGGAATGCTCGAGCCGACGAAGGAAGAGCGCACGATCTGTCAGGTGTCCGTTCGGGAAACTTTCAAGATTTCCAAGATTGGTACCATTGCCGGTTGTTACGTCGACGAAGGCAAGATTTCCCGCAATACCCTCATCCGGGTTATTCGGGACGGTATCGTCGTCTTTCCGCTTAAGGAAGGCGTTACCGGTGAACTGGCGAGCCTGAAGCGTTTCAAAGACGACGTGAAGGAAGTTCGCGCCGGCATGGAGTGTGGTCTGAACATCAAAGGCTTTAACGACATCAAAGAAGGTGACGTTATTGAAGGCTACGAGATCGTTGAAATCGCGCAGAAAATGAAGTAAAGCGAAACTGCTTCGCTAACTGCATAAAAGACAAAGCCCCGTTCGACCCTGCGTTGAACGGGGCTTTTTCTTGTTCCTGCCTGCCAAAATCCAATTTTCTGCACCTGCGCGCCGCCGCCCGCCAAAACGATCCGCCCCCTGTGGTTGTTCCTCACACCGAACCAACCAGGAACCTCATGTGTGGCCGCTATTCCATTGTCATTACCGCCGAACAGCTCAGGCAGCAGTTTTCCTCCCAGCTGCAACTGCCCGTGGGCGGATTGCAGAAAAACTATAACGTTGCCCCTACCCAAAACGGCCTGGTGATTACGAACCACCAACCGGATCAGCTGGCCGGTTTTCGTTGGGGCCTCGTGCCGTTTTGGGCGAAAGATCTGAAAATCGGCGCCCGCATGATCAACGCCCGCAGCGAAGGCATTGAAGAAAAGCCCAGCTTCCGAAAGCCCATCCGGGAAAAGCGTTGCCTGGTGCTGGCCGACAGCTTCTACGAGTGGCAACGCCACAAGGGGGGCAAGACCCCCTACCGGATTAAGCCCGCCGACGGCAGCCTGCTCGTAATGGCAGGCATCTGGGAGCAATGGCAGCCACCGGAAGGCGGTGCCCCCATCTTCACTTATTCCGTTATCACCGGGCCCCCTAATGAAGAGATGGTCTCCCTGCACGACCGGATGCCAATGCTGCTACAGGAGGAAGCACAACAGAGCCGCTGGCTAGACCAGGCACTCCCCTTGCCACAAATATTGGAACTGCTGCAAACGCCCCCCGCCGGAACACTTACCTATTACCCCGTCTCCGCCCTGGTGGGGAATGTGCGCAACAATGGGCCGGAGTTGCACGAACCGGCGTAAGTTTGTGCGCGTACCCTGCCCTTAAACAGATCTTTACCCCCGCTCATTTATGAATAACCATCGCATCCTGCCCGTCACGCCCGCTGAGTACGAGACCGTAAGGCAGATCGCGCACGCGACCTGGCCAGCTACCTTTGGCAACATCCTTAGCGGGGCGCAAATTGACTACATGCTCCGCATGATGTACAGCCGCAGCGCCCTGGAAGAACAGGTGGCCAAGGGCCACGTTTTTCACCTGCTGGTGGAAGGACAGCGCGGAAACCAGAACGGGAATCCGAATCCGGCGTACCTCAATACCACCACTACGCGCTTTACGCCCGTCGCCTACGTCAGTCACGAAATTGACTACCTGCCCGGCACGACCAAAATCCACAAGCTCTACGCCCTTCCGGCCGTTCAGGGGCGGGGATACGGAAAAGCATTAATTGAAAAAGTCGCCATTATTGCCCGCAGTGCGGGCCAGCAGAAGCTCCGGCTGGACGTAAACTACCAAAATGAAGCCGTCGGCTTCTACGAACACCTTGGCTTCGGGAAGGTCGGCCGCTTTGATACCGAAATAGGCAACGGCTATTTAATGGAGGACTGGATAATGGAAAAGCCTCTAATCAGTGGCCAGTAAAGTTTATAACCTAGCTAACGAATATGCGTGTTTTAATTCAACGAGTATCCTCTGCTTCCGTCACCATTTCCGGCCAGGTCTCCGGCAAGATCGGTCCGGGCTTACTCATACTGCTGGGCATAGAAGACGCCGATACGCAAGACGACATCGACTGGCTCTGCGGCAAGATCAGCCGGTTACGCATCTTCGGTGACGAGGAAGGACTGATGAACCGCAGTGTCGTCGACGTAGACGGTGAATTACTCGTCGTTTCGCAGTTCACTTTATTTGCCAGCACGAAAAAAGGGAACCGCCCAAGTTTTATCCGGAGTGCCAAGCCACCAGTAGCGGTCCCTCTTTACGAAAAATTCGTCAAGACTTTATCTTTCACCGCCCTCCGCCCGGTGGCTACCGGAGAATTTGGTGCCGACATGCAGGTGGCACTCGTAAACGACGGACCGGTGACCATCTGGATGGATTCGAAGCAGCGGGAATAGTCCGCGCAGCGGCAGCAAGGGTCCTTTCCGGGCAAGACCGGCACCATTTCAGGTCATCCTGATCCACTGGCCGGCCCCGCTGGCCGGGAGATCCGGTGCACGGTCGAGATAAGGGTAGCGGACCCCCGTCAGGAATAACCCCTCCGGGTGGGCCAGCCGGAAGTGTGGTTTCCGCTGGCCGGACACAAGCATTTCCCGGAAATCTTCGTGGGTAAGGGCTCCGTTTCCGAGCAGCAGCAGATCGTTGACCAACAATCGGATCATACCACGCAGGAAGCGATTAGCGACAAAGCGCAGGCGGTACCGGTCACCGGCAGGGTTACGGTACAGGGAAGCTTCCGTAAAATGAACAATGGTCGTGTTGTGCCGGTCCGGCGTTTTGCAAAAGGCGTGAAAATCGTTGTAGGCCAGTAACAGCGGCAAGGCCCTGACTACCCGGTCTGCCGCAAAGTGACGCAATTCATAACAGCCACTAAAGCGGTCGAGAAAGGCATCCGGCGCGGCGTGAAAAAAATAGTCGTAGGTTCTTTCCGTTGCGTCGTACCGGGCCTGTGCGCGGTCACTGACCGGAATAATTTCCAGCAGGGAAATACCGGCCGGGAGTTGCTTATTCACGAAAAAATGGTAATTCTCCGGCAAAGCTTCCGGCACGCGCAGGTGCAGGTAATACTGGGTGGCGTGGACGCCGGCATCCGTTCGTCCGCATCCGCCGACGGTCACTTCCCGCTGATGGATGCGGCTAAGCAGGTCTTCAATACTTTGCTGAACCGTAACTACCCCGCCGGGCTGGCGTTGCCAACCCCGGAAGTCCGTGCCGTCGTAGGCAATGCGGAGAAAATAGTTAAACCAGGGGGTATCAGTATCCGTCACCGGACAAAGGTGCTAACAATTTCTGACACTGATCAAAATAGTGGCTGTGCTGGATATGCCTTCCGGTCGGCAGCAGAAGGGCGCAGCCCCTGTACCGTAATGGTGCCGCTCTCCAGGACGATGATGCGCAGGTCGAGGTAGCGCGCGCCGGAGAAATGGTGCGTCAGCCAGTCCTGTAGCCGGGCCGCTTCCGCGATTTCAAAGCTAAGCGTAATGGTCTGCTCCCAGGCCCGGTCGGGTGCTCCCGCCAGGATGTCTTCCATGAAATCAGTCCCCGTAAAGCCCGCATCAAAAAGGAAATCGGCATCAACGTTTTCCCCGGCCTCGTTCAGGTACAGGCGCACGTCCATTACCCCGTAACCTTCCGTCGTTTTGAAGCTCTCTTCGTCAAACAGGTCCAGCTCCACAAAAGCTTCGGAAACCTCGGCAAAGGCTGTGGCATCCAGGCTTTTTCCTTCCGGTGCCGGTGTTATTTCGGTAACCTCCTGCGTAAAATTTGTTGTGCACGCGAAGAATCCGGTAGCCATCAGCAGGAGTAACAGCAGATAAATTGGTTTCATAGTACTGGCGTTTGCCCGGTAAAAGTGATGAAACCCCGGATGGTTGGATTGGGGGACGAGGAAAATCAGGCGGGCGCGGACGCCGGTGCGGGGGGAGACGCTTTAATGAGCAGGGAAAAGTGGGTATGGTGAACTCGGTCAATCCAGGTGATTATTTTGCAAATTGGTGAAGGACAATCTCAAAACTGCTGTACACTTGTCCGCGAGTGACCGAGTCGCCACCTTCAGGATGAGAGTTTTTTTCTGTTAACCGAGGCAACTACAGTTCAGTAGCCGCTGACGGAGGCTGTAAACAAGCTTAAGCCCTCCACTTACAGAGAGGTTTCCGTGGGAGTCGAACCCACAACCAACACCTTAACGGGGTGCCGCTCTGCCGTTGAGCTAGGAAACCGGGAAAGGGCTGGAGATGGAACAGCTGCCGGTGCTCAATCCTTCGCCCCCCCAGCCTGCGGCATACCGACGGTTTAGCGCAGGGCCGACGGGCTGATGGAGTATTATTTCCCCTTCATCGCGGCTACTGCCAGGGCGATGAAATGTGTTTTTCAGTGGCGGTAATGACGGGATTCGAACCCGCAACTTGTGGATAGACAATCCACTGCTCTTCCGTTGAACTACATTACCAAAATGGCCGGGTGGCTTCGGGCGGCTATTGCCTGCCATCGTCCTGATGGGTGGACTCGAACCACCAACCTTCCGCGTATCAGGCGGATGCGCTGACCAGTTGCGCCACATCAGATAAAATCTTTGGAAGCCTTTTGCCTCCGTTACGGGTTGGTGCGGTGGGGATCGAACCCACGACCCACGGTGTAAAAGACCGCTACTCTGCCAACTGAGCTACGCACCAGCATTACTTATACCTAAGTCAAGGTGGTCTGGCTCAGGTACTCCAGATCTGCGGCGTTGCCGCAGGCTAACCATTGGGGGTCCCGACGAATAGGCTCGAACTATTACCAACAGCTTATGAGACTGCCCTGCTAACCAATTACAACACGTCGGAAGGTGGAAAGGAAATCCCGGTCGAAGCCGAAGCCGGTAATGAACCGTAGCGGCTTATGGGGCTCCTGCCCGGGAAGGGAGATGTCCGGGCCATCATCAGCAAGCCCGTTTCGGAGGCTTAGCAATGGATGACCCGGCGCATATCTCGCTGGTCGTTCTGTTTAATTTGCATGATATTCATCATAATTGCTTGCTTTGCCCCTACACAATGGTCTGGCCGCCGCAGGAAGTTGCAACGAAGGAAAAAAGAATTGGAATACGGAGGGGAAGCATCCGTTTGCTTCCCGAGGATTTATTCCGGGACGACCAAAAACTCGGCAACTGCTTTTTCGCTGTATTCCCAGAGGCGGCGGGCCAGGTGTTCGTTCCTGGCAGTGCTCGAGGGTTTTTGCAGGCACTGGTGCTGATCGAAATAGCGCCCCGAAACATCCTTGACCTCCGGGCTCATGGCGAGGTAAACGGAAGTATCCGCCCCTTTCTCGGGGGGCGTGGCGAAGGGCTTATACATGGTCCAGACGGTGCTGGTCAATGCACCGGCCTTTTTATTCGCCAGGCGGGTACCGACTACGCCGGGATGGAGGCAGTTGGTGGTTAATTCTTCGCCGAAGCGGCGATCCAGCTCCATGGTAAAGAGAACATTGGCCAGCTTACTCTGCGCGTAGTACTTGGAGCCATTATAGGCCTTCTCCCCGTGTTCTCCTCTGAGGCTCCCGAAGTCCACTCCCCCTTTCTTGTGCAGGGCACTGCTTACGTTGATCACCCGGCTACACAGCCGGCAACAGCGAA
>JAUIIF010000877.1 GCA_030431945.1 Bacteroidia bacterium
GGCAAGCCGGCTCGGGAGTGCCCCCGTCGGGATAGTCTGCCCAGGCTTTTGCTAATAGAGATCATCTAAGCGAAGGCGAAGGTAGCGACGAACAACGACATAATGACTGATGAAGTTGATCATTACCCCCAGGAGTAGTATGCCTCCGTAAAGGAGGGCCAGGGCCTGTGGCTCCGCAAAGAGATTGAGTTCGGGTAAAAGAGATTGTAGCCAGGATTGCAGGCCCACCACTCCGCCAATGGCCAGCAGGCCCGCCAGTAGCCCCTGGCCCAGCGACCGCCATAAATAAGGCCGGCTGATGAAACCCCAGCTCGCGCCTACGAGCTCCTGGGTTTTGATGGTGAACCGATTGGCGTACAGTGACAGCCGTACCGTGTTGTGAATCAGCAGCCCGGCCACCAGGGCGAAAAGGGCCGCCAGGCCAAGGAGGGCGTAACTGATGCGGCGCGCATTGGCGGACACGCGGGCTACGAAGTTCTCCTGGTAAAAGACCCCCGCCACGCCCGGCCAGGTCTGAACCGCAGCGGAAACCGCCGCCAGGCTATCGGACTGCAGATAGGCTTCCGGAACGTTGAACGTCACTACATCCAGTAACGGATTGTTCAGCCCCAGGTCATTGAGGTCCCGCTCCAGGTCTTCCCCCATTTCCGCCAGTGCTTCTGCTTTGGGGACGTACTCCGGGGTGGTGCCCGGACGGTGGAAGTCAGCTGTCTGTAAGCCGGTGATCAGCGCTTCGCGTTGCTCCTCGGTGTGGCCTTCCTCCAGTTCAACAATCAGGTCCAGATTTTCCTGCAGTTGCTGCGTCAGCTTGTTTGCCTGAAAAGTCCACAGGGCCACCAGCCCGAGCAAAAAGAGCACGAGGGCAAGGCTGATGACAACGTAAAATTGGTTAGGACGCGGCAAGGTGGGTACGTTTTCAGAGCAAAAGTAAAGAGATTACGGGGGAGTCGTCCGTTAATTAAGGTTATTATACCTTAGCCAAACCACTTTGACTTAGGTGTAAAGGCTAAGGCAAGCCACCATGGCGGTGGTTTACCTATTCGTCGGCGTTAAATACCCGCCCGCCTTCACACCGGACCACCCTGGCCTGAAAGGTATCCAGCAGGCGGTAGTCATGGGTGGCAAAGAGTACGGCGGTGCCGTGGTCGCGGCCGAGTTGCCGCATCAGGGCGAGCATCTCCCGGCTGGTTTCCGGATCCAGATTCCCCGTCACCTCATCGGCAATGAGCAGG
>JAUIIF010000261.1 GCA_030431945.1 Bacteroidia bacterium
TCCCGTAGCACTCCGCCCGGCACTTCCCATCAGGGGAAACTCTTCAGAATAGGAATAAGGATACCAGATAAAGGCGGGTTCGGGGGCCGGCAATTGGGTAGCTCCCGTATTGTTCGGTGAATTATTAACGACGTTCTGCACGTCGAACAACGCTCCTACACTATCCGTAACGTGGTCGTAATCGGCGTAAGGGATATTGTCCCCAATGAAATAAGGCCAGCCGTAAAAACCGGGTCCCTTGGCCTGATTGAATTCATCATAGCCACGGGGACCACGCTCCGTATCCTCGGAAGCATCCGGCCCCACTTCTCCCCAGTAGATGTAGCCCGTTTTGCTGTCTACCGAAATTCGCCAGGGGTTGCGGTGCCCCATGGTGTAAATTTCCGGGCGGGTTTCGGGGGTTCCTTCCGGAAACAGGTTGCCTTCCGGAATGGTGTAGCTTCCGTCATCTTCCGGATGAATGCGCAGAATTTTTCCCCGGAGATCATTGGTATTACCGGCCGTCCGCTGGTCGTCGTGGTTTTTATAGCCCGGGCGCTCGTCCAGGTTAGAGGTGCCGGCCGGTGGGTTTACCGTATTGTTCCCCGTAGTTAAGAAGAGGTTTCCGTCCTGATCAAAGGCTAATCCCCCACCAGTATGGCAACATTCTTCGCGTTGTGTCCTGTATTCTAAAACGACCTTTTTGGTCGTAGTGTGCAGGGAATCATCACGTAACTCGTAACGTGCCAGCACGTGCTTAGGCTCCTCCGGGTCCGCATAATGCAGAAACACCCACTGGTTGTTGGCGTAGTCCGGGTGAGCGATCACGCCCATGAGCCCTTCCTCTGCTTCGCGGGTACGACCTTCTTTATTGGTATACTTCGTATTTACGTTGATGTGCCCGACGCGACGCATCTCGCGATCCTTAACGTTAAATACTTTTACGCCCCCTTTCCGTTCTACCAGGATCATTTCCTCCTCGTTCAGAAAAGAAAAAGCCATTGGCTCATCCAGGGCTCCGGGATCCGTAAGGACGGTAGTCGTAAATCGATTTTCTTCGGGGGGGAGCGTACTGTCGGTCATTTCCCCACCCGGCTCGCAGGCAAAGAAACCACAGGCCAGCAAAATGACTGTAGCAGCAAGGGCGGAAAATTTCAGTGCCTTGCGTTGAAAAATAGCTTTAAACATGATCGGGTGGAGGTTGGCCAAGATTATTTAGGACTAAATATACCTGACCTTTCCTTATAAATCAACATAAAGCATTCCTTGCCCCGGAACTGGCGCAGGTTCTCTCGTCGGCCGGCGTCGTGGAGCGGGGGCCAAACGTAAGCTAATGCCAGGGCTGATTGGGCCGCCGGGCGACTGGTTAGTAACCATCAGTGAAACAGGGGCGCGGACGCAGGTGCACGCCAGTGCCTAATTGCCGTGCTCGTATTTCACCAGTTCTTCCAGGGTTATTCTTCCTTCGTAGATTGCTTTCCCGACAATGACGCCGAAGCAATCGAGGGCCAGCAGGGCGTCCAGGTCTGCGGTGGTGGCTACGCCACCACTGGCAATAAGCTGTACGGTGGGTTGCTCACGGCGGATACGGGCGTAGAGTTCCCGGGCTGTCCCCTGTAAAAGACCGTCTTTACTGACGTCGGTACAGATGGTATACCGGACTCCGCGGGAGACGTAATCGGCCAGGAACTCGAAGAGTTCCCGGTCGGAAGATTCCTCCCAGCCGGAGACGGCGATTTTATCTCCGTGAACATCCGTTCCCAGAATGATCCGTTCCGGGCCGAAGCGCTCCAGCCAGCCCAGAAAAACTTCGGGCTGCTTGACGGCAATGGTACCTCCCGTAACCTGGGTGGCCCCGGCCGCAAAGGCAATGCGCAGGTCTTCGTCAGACTTCATTCCGCCGCCCCAGTCAATTTTCAGATTGGTTCCGCCGGCAATTCTTTCCAGGACACGGTGGTTGACGATCCCGCCGCCCCTGGCGCCGTCCAGGTCAACGACGTGTAAGCGGGTAAGGCCGGCCGCCTCGAACTCGCGTGCTACTGCCAGCGGGTCTTCGTTGTAGATGGTTTTCTGGTTGTAGTCGCCCTGGGTAAGGCGGACGCACTTACCGTCGATCAGGTCAATAGCGGGGATGATATGCAAGGCGGTAGTTTTTTATGATGAATAGCCCGTAAAAGCCGGTCCTGGTAAAAGACCGGTTTCGGGCCGGCGGGCAAAGGTAAGCAGTCTCCGTAATCACGTAACCCCACCGGAGTTATTTCGGTCTGCAGACAATTCCCTTTCCACTTACCCGGTGCCTATTTTACTGAACTGCCCCCAAGTTAAAGTGGTTTAGCGGAGCTCCGGCCCGGCCCTTCGGCGCCAACTTTGCACCTGCGTCCGCGCCCAGACTTTTCCTGCTATCTTTAT
This sequence comes from Bacteroidia bacterium, assembly GCA_030431945.1. Taxonomy (GTDB): domain Bacteria; phylum Bacteroidota; class Bacteroidia; order Chitinophagales; family Saprospiraceae; genus Neolewinella. The sequence continues at coordinate 2,389 of JAUIIF010000261.1, forward strand.
ATCCCGCCGGGCCTCGTATATTTGCAGCAGCTAAGCGGTTTATCCCCGGCCGTCTTCTACAAACCGATTTAAGATTAATCCCAATGACTATTTCCCTGCACCGCATTCCGCGGTAGCTGAGCACACAAAATGGTGCCCTCTCCTGCTATTCTTCTTCTCTGTTTTCCCACTCGTAATCTCCCCCAACGGTATGAACCGTAACCTTTACTCCTTCCCCCTGTGTGCCTTCACCTCGCGGTTAGTCTTGCTGCTGTTGCTGATGTCTTCAGCCCTGCAGGCACAAACCGGGCTGGTGTTTTTCATTGATGATGCCCCGGCGGACATCACTGTTGACTGTTTTAGTGACGTCCCCACGGCCCCGCGGCTTCGCGCAGGGCGGGTGCTTGCCGGCGGCGTGATCGACACTTTCATCGTCAGTGCTTTTGACAGCCTCAGCGCCCCGAGTGCCGCCTGTACGGGAGGGGCGGTATTCCAGATATGGGAGGTGTCCGGGTCCGTAAATACTGCCCGCGAAGTACGCGAGGTTTCTTTCGGCCCTGCCCCCGCCAATGACGGCCCTAGTTTTAACGCCAGCCTGTTGCCCGTGGCCCGGGATACCGTTGACTGTAATAATGTCAACAACCCCGGAGATCCGGACAGCTATGATCGCTGGCTGGGAGACCGAAGGGTCGCCGTTTCCGCAGCCGTACGCATGGGCTGTGCTCCGGTGGTTTCCGTAGATGATGATGCCCCGGACGAACTGGTCAATTTCAGCTGCAATGACTCTCTGCGCGTCACCTTTATCGCGACCGATTTGTGCGGGGGCACGGCTATTCTGGCGTTTACCTACCTGACGGTAGACACGACAGCTCCGGTATTGATCGGGGTAACTCCGGACACCATTCAGCTAAATTGCACCGAATCCATTCCTGCCGTCCCGGAAGTTACCGTAATGGATTGTGATACTGCGGCAATGCTGACCTATACGGAGACATCAACGCAATCATTCGATGGCACCTGTGCGCAGTTTGAATACGACGTAGAACGCACCTGGGCAGCGGTAGATCGCTGCGGTAACGCCACGGTGGTGCGCCGCAGGTACGAAGTCCGTGATACCGAACCACCAAACTTTACCCGCCCCTTCAACGCTCAGTTGACGTGCCTGGAAGACCCTTATGATCTCGACCTGACCGGAAGGCCCACGGCACTGAGTGATGATTGCACCCCACTGGAAGACCTGGAGGTTTCCTTTACCGACGAGATTATCGGGGCGGGAGTATGCCAAAACAGCTTTAACGTACAACGCACCTGGACGGTAACGGACCTCTGCGGCAACAGCCGGGTACGCGTACAACAAATCCGGGTAAGGGATAACCTGCCGCCCACCTTTACCGCACCGGTAGCGGAACTGACGGCTAACTGTGATGACTATCAGAATACCGACCTTACCGGCATGCCTACCAACCTGGTGGACCAGTGTGATGAAAGCGTCAACCTTTCCTTTACAGATCGCATCATTCCAGGAGACTGCAGCGGCAACTTTACCGTAGAGCGGGAATGGTTGATTTTTGACGACTGTGGCAACAGCCGGGAATTTACCCAGACAATTAACGTACAGGACACAACCAGGCCCGTTCTGACTACGGCGCCCACTGATTTGGTAACCAGTTGTAACAGTAACCGGAGCCAGGAATTTATTTTCAACTCCTGGATTCAGGACCTGGGGGGTGCCCGTTTTGCGGATGGCTGTACGCCTGCGAATGAACTGACCATAAATGTCTTCGTCAGCGGTACAGAAAACCAACCCTTACTGCCGCCCATCAACTGTACGGAAGCCGATGGCACCGTCCGCAGATTAGCGGTGGACATTGTTGTGGCCGACAACTGTGGCAACACCACCGTAACCACGATGGAATACCGCCAGGTGGACGAGCAACCCATTAACATCTTTGATTGTCCGGAGAGCACCGTAATCGGTACGGACGACAGCAGCTGTGCCGCCATCGTCAGCCTTCCTGCCCCCACGATTCAGGACCAGTGCTCCAGCGGCAACCCGATTCAGTTGAACTTACGGGATACGGTCGCCATTACCAGTCAGGCCATGAACGAAGCGGAGCTGGGTTCCGTGCCGGTAGACCCGTTGGTCTTCAACCTGGAAATTCCCACGGACTTACCCGTCAATGGCTACACGACGGGCATTTTCACCATTACGCTGGAGAACATTGATGCGGAAGGCGCTGATGAGTTCTTTTACATTTACGCGGAAGACGGTACGTTGCTGGGTACGACTGAACGGGGTACAGTGCAGTGTGAAACGGTGGTTACCGTGGACAGTATTACGCCTTTTCAGTTCACGCGCTACGCGCGGGACGGAGTGGTAAGTATCCGTCTGGAGCCCAACATTCCAGCCGGCCGGCCCGGCACTTTTGCGATTAACAACCTGTGTGACGGTGGGAGTACGGCCCGTATTCACCTGCGCCAGGCAGCATTTCGGCTTACGGAAATTGTGTACGAAATTGATATTGACGGAACGGGTTTTAACCGCGTCAACCCCATTGGTCCGCTTACGACCTCCCTCGACGTCGGCTTGCACCAGATCACCTACCGGGCGACCGATTGTGGCGGGGCCGTGGATGAATGCAGTTACACAATTACGGTCGAAGACCAGGAGCCTCCCGTAGTCACCTGCCCTGAACCAATTGACGTTATCGTTGCGGATGACGCCTGTGACGTTCAACTCGATGTGCCGTTACCCCTGGCGGTGATGGACAATTGTTCGGCCTATGAATTAACCACCGAGCGAGTTCCGCAGGGTGATGACTTTGTGCTCTTTCCCTTCAATTTTGATCCTAACCTGAACAGCTTCCAGGCGGGGTCCGTACGTCTCTCCCTTCAGGAAATTCCCGGAAACATTCTGGACACGGTTGATCTTGACGTTCATTTCCGGGGTATGTTCAGCAATCAAAATGCCATTATGGACATCCTCCTGCCGGACGGCACAGTCCTTGCCACCACCCGCCGGGGCGATGCAACCTGTGCACAGGAGGGAATCATCCGCATCCGCCTGGCGGCTACGGACCTGCTGGAACAACTGGATGGCGACAATGAGTTGGCCTTATCATTCCGTCCGCGGATGATAACGGTTCCTCCCGGGCAGGCGGGTGACGGCCTCATCCCCTGTGACGTGGATGACCTCGTGGAAGAAGGGGGTAACGACGGGGTTTCGGGAGTTTACGTTACGGCTACTTACCGGACCTTATTCTTACGTTACTTCGCCACCGGTGCCACTACGGTTGCGCCAACCGTTACCACCGTAAATCAACCTATTCCCCAGATAACATTTAACCAGGGCATCACCTCTTTTTCCTACGCGATTTCAGATCCCGGCGGCAATTTGGATACCTGTTCCATGTCAGTAACCGTCCGTGACACCACTGCCCCCAGTGCAGTCTGTACGCCAACGACCATTTTTGTCGATCCTTCCGGGCTCGAACCCGTTACCGTAGCCGCTTCGGTCATCGGTGGCAACAGTACGGACAACTGTACCATTGACTCCCTGAGCATCAGTCCTAACGTTTTCTCCTGCGACCAATACGGTGTCGCCACGACCATCAACCTAATGGTACTGGATAATAGTGGCAACCGGGACTCCTGTTCTACCATTGTCAGCATTGCTCCTTTGCCTCCGGCACCAACGGCAAGTACTTCGCTGTGCGGTGGTGATACGCTGCGGCTTTTTGCCAATCCGCCTACCGTTGCGGGCCCCGGCCAGACCATTTACAGTTTTCAGTGGTATGACCCTGCGGGCACCTTCATCAGCAACCAGGAAAACCCGGTTATTCCCGGCGTGGATGAAAGCCGGGAGGGTGCTTACCGCGTCATTATCCGGGGGCTTACCGGATGTGAGGCAGAAGGCATAGTCAACATTGACATCGGGGGTATTCCTGCACCGCCGACGATTACCGCGCCCCAGCGGGTATGTATCGGCGAAGATGCGGTGCTGACCTCCACCTCCAATTACGCCGGCCAAATCCGCTATGAGTGGTTCCGGGGGGTACCCGGTGCCGGCACCTTGCTGGGGGAAAGCCAGATCGCCTCTTTCTCAGCCCCATTTGCGGAAGGGGAAAGTACGGGCAGCTTCTACGCGATCGTTTACGTTAACGGCTGTGCTTCCGCGCCCTCGGCCACCGTTACGGTGGGCACAACGGAAAGACCTA
>JAUIIF010000878.1 GCA_030431945.1 Bacteroidia bacterium
CTGACGACCATCGTGCAGGGCGTGGATGAAAAGGCCTTCATCACCATGGCCAGCATCAACGATACCCGGGGGGGGATGGTAAAGCGCAAGGGCGTACAGTGATCCGTGACCTAACCTACCGTTAGCGGATGGTTTCGGCAGGTGGGCAAATTTTCCTCGCTTATCTTTTTACCGAGATCGGGAAGTCCTGTCCGTAACCATAACTGGCCGGGTACTGGGCCTGCCCGTTGTAGCGCTGGGTGATTTCGGGGACAAAATTATCGAGGTAGGCCTTCAGTTCGTTTACGGAGACCCGGGTGTCCGAGCCGGCAGCTTTGCCGGCCAGGGCTTCCAGGAGCACGTACGTAAAGGCACCGTGCCCCAGCTGGTCAAATTCGTTAGCAAACTGTTCTGATCCGGAAGCGGTCAGCCAGTGCGTCCCGGTACTGCGGGCGAGCTGGGCGATGGCTTTTTCTTCAGCAGCACCCCGCCGGGCGATACTCTGGACAGCCCCGGCACTCTGGCAGGCATCCAGGATGTAGAGTTGCTTCTGGGCGGGGATGGCGGCCGCCAGGTCTCTGAGCTCGGTGGCGGAGATGCCCTTGGCGGCCAGGCCCTGATCGTTGCCGTAGAGTTGGGTCAGGTCGTGGGGAATAAGGTAGAATTCCTGCTTCTGTGCTTCGTTCATGACGCCGTGGCCGGCGTAGTAAAAGACAAAAATATCATCGGCGTCGGCTTCCGCAGCTACCGTCGAGATGGCGGCAAGAATCGCCTCCCGGGTCGCTCCGGCATCCCGGAAAGTATGCGTCTTTATGTCGCCAACGATTCCGCTCAGCCCGGCTTTCAGGGCAGCGTCAATACCGCTGGCGTCAGCGGCGGCGTAGTTCAGGTTGTACCGCGGGTTTTGGTAGACGTTGATGCCGATGGTCATCAGGTGCAGGGTAATGCCCTCTGCAGGGGCAGGATCAGGCGGGGCCGCAGGTGCGAGGTAGCGGACCAACAGCAGGGCGGGGGCACTTTCCGTGCGCTGGCTGTTGACGGCAACGGCCCGGAAGGTGTTTTCACCGGGCAGCAGCAGCAGGTTGAAGGTTTTTTCCGTACCGGACGCATCGTCTTCTACGATCAGGTTACGGCCTTTTCCTCCGAGCAGTTTCCCGTTGTGATAAAGTCGGATCTCCTGGACCTGGTCTTGCGGTGCGCTCGCTCGAATAACAATTTTTGCCTCCTGCGTGCGCGCCACAATTTCCTGCT
>JAUIIF010000262.1 GCA_030431945.1 Bacteroidia bacterium
CCATCGGTGTCACGTCCAACCCTGACCACAGCCTCACGGTAGCCGGTAAGGCTGGTCGTAACCGCTGGTTAGGCAAGCGTCCGCGCGTTCGTGGTGTCGCCATGAACCCGGTCGATCACCCAATGGGTGGTGGCGAAGGTCGCGCTTCCGGAGGTCACCCACGCTCACGCACGGGTATCATGGCCAAAGGTCAGAAGACGCGTAACGTCAATAAGGCAAGCAACAAATTGATCATCACCCGTCGTAAGACGAAGAACAAGAAGTAATCCATGGCACGTTCGCTTAAGAAAGGCCCCTACGTATTTCACCGCCTGTATGAGAAAGTCATGAAAGCACAGGAAGGTGGCCGCAAGGGCATGATCAAAACCTGGTCCCGTTCTTCCATGATCATTCCAGACATGGTAGGCCTGACCATCGCCGTTCATAATGGTAAAACCCACGTCCCCGTCTACGTTACGGAAAACATGGTTGGCCATAAGCTCGGTGAATTTGCTCCGACTCGTTCCTTCCGGGGACACGGCGGCAAGAAAGGTAAATAATCGAGTGGCGAGTTGCAGAGGGTGAGCTAATCATCCTGCAACTCGCCCCCCGTAACTAATTAGCCGCGGCCGCAGGTGCAGTAAATAGTTTGAATGAGCAAAACGGGTTGCCCGCATTGCTTTTTATGCTTACCTTTGCACCCGCGTTCGCGCACCCTTTAAATGAGTGAAGGTAGAGTACGTCCTCGCGGACTGATTTCATCTTCAGCTTTCTTGATCCTACGGTACGGTTGGCGGTAAGTCAGCCAGGTAGGTTCAGGAGCTTGAAAAGGAAGGTCAGCCGTCCGGCGTACTAACCCGTTCCCTCAAAAAATCTCCAATAATGGAAGCAGTAGCAAGTTTAAATAGCATTCCGATGTCGGTCCGCAAGATGCGACTGATCATCGACCTTATCCGCGGTAAGGAAGTAGGGGAGGCTCTGGGTATCCTGGAATTCAGTAAGCAGGAAGCTGCGATCTGGATCAAGAAGGATCTCCTCTCGGCCATCGCCAACTGGGAATACAAAACCGGCGGCACTGAAAGTGCTGACGAGTATGATCTGTACGTATCCGAAGCCTTCGCTGATGCCGGTGCCCAGATCAAGCGTTTCCGCCCCGCACCCCACGGCCGTGCTCACCGTATCCGGAAGCACAGCTGTCACATCACCATTAAAGTAACCAACCGTAACCCACTGCCAAGTGAAACGGAAGTTGCTGAAACTGAAACCGCAGAATAATCATGGGACAGAAGACTAATCCAATTGGTAACCGCCTTGGTTACATTCGCGGCTGGGACAGCAACTGGTATGCTGACAAAGAGTACGCCGCCAACGTTATCGAAGACGCTAAGCTGCGCGCTTACCTCGATAAGCGTATCGAAAAAGGCGGAATTGCCCGCGTAATCATCGAGCGTACCCTCCAGCGGGTTACCCTTACGATTCATACGAGCCGCCCCGGTATCATCATTGGTAAGGGAGGTAAGGAAATTGACCAACTGCGGGAAGAGCTGCGTCGTCTGACGAAGAAGGACATCCAGATCAACATCATCGAAATTCGTAAGCCGGAAATGGACGCGAATATCGTTGCCGAAAGCATTGCCAAGCAGATCGAAGCGCGGATTAACTACCGTCGCGCGATCAAGACCAGCATTGCTGCCACGATGCGCGCCAGCGCGGAAGGCATCAAGGTCCGGATCTCCGGTCGTCTGAACGGTTCTGACATGAGCCGGACGGAAGAGTTCAAGGAGGGCCGTACGCCACTTCACACTTTCCGTGCCGATATCGACTACGCCCACAAGGAAGCCCACACGGTTTACGGCCGTATTGGTATCAAAGTATGGCTCTGTAAAGGGGAGGTACTCGGTAAGCGGGACCTGAACCCGAACGCCGGTCTTGCGACCAAAGGCGACCGGAATGACCGGAATGATCGTCGTGGTGGCGGTGGCGGCGGTGGCCGTCGTAACGATCGTCGCGGTGGCGGCGGACGTCGCTAGTAAGAACTACTACTGATCGGGTGTGTTTTGTTCTGCCGGACGGACCAGCTGATCTTACTGCATAAATTCCCCAGGGAAATACCGCGCTCGCCCGGCGAGCGAAGACTCAACCGCCACTGGCGAGAGAACAACTGACCTGAAAGCATCAAAACCGGGTTTTGCGCTGCTTTCACCCCCTGGAAGCAGGGCAGCGAATAGCGATTCATCGTTATTGCTGCCTTGCTTTCTTTATTCCGAAGAAAAAAAGAAAAGTTTGCCCCGGCAGGCTTTCTAAAGTCGGAAGAAAAACTTACCTTTGCCCCGCTCTAACGAGGACCTCGGAGGAATTCGGGGTGTAAATGGCTCAATTTCGGTCATTTACCTACAAAATAATTATCTACACTGGTTTCAGAATCAGGGAAGATTACAATAACTATTCGCAATGTTACAGCCGAAAAGAACGAAATACCGCAAGCAGCAGAAACTCCGTAACCGGGGTCTCGCGCACCGCGGTAATACGGTTGATTTCGGATCCTTCGGACTGAAAAGTCTTGGTTCCGGTCGGATCACCAACCGTCAGATCGAAGCCGCTCGTATTGCCATGACGCGTCACATGAAGCGTGAGGGTAAAGTGTGGATTCGCATTTTTCCTGACAAGCCGATTACCAGCAAGCCGCTCGAGGTACGTATGGGTAAGGGTAAGGGAGCCCTGGATCACTGGGTCGCTAACGTACAGCCCGGACGGATCATGTTCGAACTGGACGGTGTGACCCGCGAAGTAGCTGAAGAAGCCCTGCGGCTTGCCGCTCAGAAGCTTCCGGTACTGACCAAAGTGGTCACCCGGGTTGACTTCCAGGGATAAAACTAAATAAAACGCTTTTAATAGTTAAGTCCGCCGGCCTGCCGCGCGGCGCAACAATATCAACTGATGGCGAGTAATAAATCAGTCGAGTTGCGGAATGCATCCGATGCTGATCTTAAGGATCAGCTGACGGAATCCTCCGCTAGCCTCGAAAAAATGAAGTTTGACCACGCTGTGGATGGTCTTGAAAACCCGCTGAAACTGCGGGAGGTCCGCCGTGACATCGCGCGGATCAAAACCGAAATCCGTCGTCGTGAGCTGGCTGCTCTTTCTCCAGAGGAGCTGGCTAAGCGCGACCGAATCCTTATCCGTCGTCGTAAAAAGTAATCGAAATGAGCAACGAGGAAACTAAAGAGCAGGAAGGCGCTACCGTAGAGGAGACCGTGACTACTGCCATCGAGACCGCTGCCGAGGCGGTAGGTGAAGTTGTTGGAACTGTAGAGGCTGCTGCCGAAACGGTGATTAATTACTTCGCTCCTGCAGAGGAGGCAGAGGAGTCTGTACGCAACGAGCGCAAGACCCGTATTGGCCTGGTAGCCAGTAACAAGATGGATAAAACCATCTCCGTGGTGATCGAGCGTCGCCTTCAGCACCCCATTTACGGCAAGTACGTAAAGAAATCCAAGAAACTCATCGCTCACGATGAGAATAACGAATGCCAGATCGGCGACCTGGTCAAGATCATGGAAACCCGGCCGCTCAGCCGCCGCAAGCGGTGGCGCCTGGTTTCAGTTCTGGAGAAAGCCAAGTAATTCATTAATCGTTCAAATTAGCATAGCATGATCCAACAGGAATCACGGTTGCGCGTAGCCGACAACAGCGGTGCCAAAGAGGTACTCTGTATTCGCGTACTGGGCGGCTCAAAGCGTCGCTACGCCAGCATCGGCGACCAGATCGTCGTGACGGTTAAGGAAGCTTCTCCGGGTGGCAACGTCAAAAAAGGAACTGTATCCCGTGCCGTAGTGGTACGAACTCGTAAAGAAATCCGTCGTCGTGATGGTTCTTACATCCGTTTCGATGACAACGCAGTTGTTCTTCTCAACGCAAGTGAGGAGCCCCGCGGCACCCGTATCTTCGGCCCTGTGGCACGCGAACTGCGTGACCGCGACTACATGAAGATCGTTTCACTAGCCCCGGAAGTACTCTAGGGCACCAAATTAATAACCAATGGCTAACAAAACCTATAAGGATAAGCAGAAGCGCCACGCGCCGAAGCTCAAAATCAAGAAGGGAGACATGGTCGTGGTCATCGCTGGTGCTGATAAGGACCGCTCCACGCCACGTGAAATTCTTGAGGTACTTCCCCGCGAAAACCGCGCCATCGTTGATGGCGTGAACCTGCGCAAGAAGCACCAGAAACCGACCGAAACCGATCAAGGAGGAATCGTTGAAAAAGCTGCCTCCATTCACATTAGCAATCTGATGCTCGTTGATTCCGACAACCAGCCGACCCGCGTGGGTCGGAAGGCTGACGATAACGGAAAGCTGCAGCGGTACGGAAAGCGTAACGGTAATATTATCAAGTAATGAGCTACACGCCAAGACTTAAGAAAAAGTATGACGAGGAAGTGAAGGATAAACTCCAGGAGGAGTTTAACTACAGCAGCCCCATGGAGGTGCCTCGCCTACTGAAAATCTGCATCAACCAGGGTGTGGGTAAAGCGACTCAAGACCGGAAGCTGGTCGAGAATGCCGCCAAGGAAATGACTTTGGTTGCTGGCCAGCAGGCCGTCATCACGAAGTCCAAGAAATCTGTCTCCAACTTCCGTCTGCGTGATGGAATGGGCATCGGTGCCAAGGTAACCCTGCGCCGCGCCAGAATGTACGAATTCCTGGACCGCCTGGTCGCCACTGCGCTGCCACGGGTACGTGACTTCCGCGGAATTAATGACAAGAGCTTCGACGGCCGTGGTAACTACACCATGGGCGTTCAGGAGCAGATCATTTTCCCTGAAATCAGCCTCGACGATGTGTCTAACATCACTGGATACGACATCACTTTCGTGACCAGTGCCCAGACCGACGCGGAGGCGTTGGCCCTACTGAAGGCACTCGGCCTTCCATTCAAGAACCAAAATAAAGCGAACTAAGATGGCTCGTAAATCACTGATCGCCCGCGAACGTAAGCGGGAGCGCATGGTTGCCAAGTACGCCGAAAAGCGTGCTGCACTAAAAGCTGAAGGTAACTGGGATGAGCTTGACCGCCTGCCCCGCAACTCTAACCCCATCCGCCTGCACAATCGCTGTGGTCTGACGGGGCGTCCAAAAGGTTACATGCGTAAATTCGGCCTGTGCCGGGTTAAGTTCCGCGAAATGGCCCTCAACGGTCAGATTCCGGGTGTTCGCAAAGCCAGCTGGTAAACTTTCCGGATTGCTGCCGCAATCTGTTTTTAACAATATCATTAACAGCCCCGTAGGTTTCCGGCTAGTTTAGGTCAGAAATACCGCGGAGCGCAATATTAATAGTCATGGCCGTAACGGACCCGATTGCTGACTATCTGACCCGCATCCGCAATGCGCAAATTGCTGGTCACCGCGTTGTAACCATTCCTGCTTCTAAAACCAAGAAGCGGATGACGGAAATTCTGTACGATCAGGGGTACATCCTGAAGTACAAATTTGATAACGAAGCAGGAAAGGGAAAGCAGGGAGAAATCTCTATTGCCCTCAAGTACGAAAAGGACAGTAAGCGTCCGGTTATCCGGAAGCTCATCCGAGTTTCCAAGCCTGGTCTGCGCCAGTACGTAAAAGCAGATGCTCTTCCCCGTGTTATCAACGGCCTGGGCATTGCTATCGTTTCCACCTCTCACGGTCTGATGACCGATAAGCAGGCCCGGAAAGACAACGTCGGCGGCGAAGTACTTTGCTACGTATACTAATTCACCAACTTAAAGAATAACGCCTGCAGGCCTGAAGCGCAAAACAGCGTGGGGTCGTAAGGCAATTAAATCAACAGGATATGTCCAGAATTGGCAAAAATCCCATCAGCGTTCCGGCAGGCGTCACTATTGATGTCAGCAAGGGTAACCTGGTGACCGTAAAGGGCCCTAAAGGGGAACTTACGCAGCAAGTCAATCCCGATCTCGGGGTTAACATGGAAGACGGAACGGTAACCGTTACCCGTCCTTCAAACAGTAAGCGTCACCGCAGCTTCCACGGTCTTTACCGTTCGCTGATTGCGAATATGATCACCGGGGTTACCGACGGCTACGAACTTCAACTCGAAGTGGTAGGGGTAGGTTACCGCGCTGAAAACAATGGCAACCTGTTGATCCTGACGCTTGGTTACTCTCACCCTATCTACTTTATGGTACCCGATGAGGTTTCGGTAGAAACGGTCAGCGCTAAGGGTAAGGCTCCGATTGTAATCCTGAAGAGTACTGATAAGCAGTTGGTCGGTCAGATTGCTGCTAAGATCCGTGCCTTCCGTAAGCCAGAGCCTTACAAAGGAAAAGGTATCAAGTTTGTTGGTGAAGAACTTCGTCGTAAGGCTGGTAAGACCGCCGCTAAGAAGTAAGATCCCCTAATCCCCAGAGGGGAATCAAAAAAAATTAGCAATGCAACTCACAAAATTAAAGCGGAGAAAGCGGATTCACAGCCGTGTTCGCCGGAACATCTCCGGTACGCCGGAGCAACCGCGCTTGAACGTTTTTCGCTCCAATAAATATATCTACGCTCAGTTGATCGATGACATCAACGGCGTAACCCTGGCACAA
>JAUIIF010000263.1 GCA_030431945.1 Bacteroidia bacterium
CCGCTGGGGGCAAAACCGATTTTCCGGGTTCATCCGGAGGCCCGGGTAGCCATCATCAGCCAGGCACCGGGGCGCCTGGCGCACCACTCGGGTATCCCCTGGGATGATCCGAGTGGGCGGAGGCTCAGGACTTGGCTTGGGGTTACGGAAGAGCAGTTTTACCAAACGGACAACTTTGCCATTCTACCCATAGGGTTTTGTTACCCCGGTAAAGGCAAGGGCGGGGATTTGCCGCCGCGGCCGGAGTGTGCGCCGTTGTGGCAGCAAAAAATGTTGGCTTTAATGCCAAAATTAAGCCTGAAAATACTCGTTGGTGCCTTCGCTCAGGCGGAATATTTAGGGGCGTTGCGGCAGCGTAGTCTGACCGAAACCGTCCGGCAATACGAGGCTTATCTGCCGGAATATTTTCCTATACCGCACCCTAGTCCGCGGAATCAGATTTTCCTCCGGAAAAACCCCTGGGTAGAGGAAGAAATTATTCCTGTTTTACGGGCATTAATTCAGGAAAAAAGCGTGTTTTAACTATCACAACGTTAAATGTTCGCAATTTTCGGTTCTGCTATGTACCTTTGTTAGCATTGTTGCCCGGTCAAAAACCGACCGAAAAGACATTTTTGCTGGCCGCTGGACAGCTAAATCTCACAGAACGGGCAGCAGTTTTTGCTTTTGTAATCTCAAGAATCGTGATCTTATGAAATTAGTCCTACGCTGTTTAGTGTTTGGGATGGCCTTTATCCTCTCATTTGGTGCAATCGCACAAGACAATGAGGTGGATCTGGCTACCATAGCTAGTATTAACGTAACGCTTAACGAAAATTGTCAGGCGTTAATTATCCCGGAAGAAATACTTACCGGAGATTTTGATGTAGACGGAAACGGAGACTTCGCACTTGATGCTTTTACCATTGTGGTGGAAGACGGCGACGAGTCTAACGGCCCGATTGTTGACGGTTGTGGCACTTACAATTATCGCGTCACCGCCGACCCTGCACTGGTAGCTGGTTTTACTACTGGCTGGGGAGTCGTCGTCGGAGAAGACAAGACTGCTCCTTTCTTTACGAGTACGCCCGTTGCACCGGTCGGCCCGCTTTACTGTGATGACATAAACGATATTCGGTTAAGTGTTTTACCTAATACGGTAAGCCGGTGTTACACCGTCAATACGTTCACGAGTACCATCGTAGCGGGTACGCTTGATCCTGCTTTACTCCTGCGTCTCCAGGCTGGCGGCGGACTGCCCGTGGCGACGGACAATTGTTCCGAATTCGTAGAAATCTGCGTTAATGACATCATTACCGAAGACGCGGAAGACCCCCAGTGTAACGATGTGCTTTTGACCCGGACCTTCACGGCCACCGACGGCAGCTGCGTCAGCGCAAGTGGCGAGGCTAATGCCGCGGCGGTAACGAGCTATACCATCAACTTCATTCGTCCGTCTCTCGACGATTTAAACTCCGATAACATTCCCGCAGTCATTCAGATTGAATGTGATGAACTGGAAGGCCTCGGTCTTCAGTTTGGCGATTTGCCGGCCCCGCGGCCTCAGGACTTGCCTTTCTTCCCCGGCCCGGATGGAACAACGATTCCGCTGCAACTCGGGGATGGTGGCACCTTTTGCAGAATTGGCGTAACCTACACGGATTCTGCTCCCATCGTCACTTGTGAGAATGCCTACAAAGTAGTGCGTATTTACAGTGTTGTAGATTGGTGTAACCCTTCCGACATCCGCACCTTTCAACAAGTTGTAAAGATCGGAGACTTTTCGGCCCCCGTCTTTACGGCACCCGCCGGCGTGCAGGAATTCTCCACCAATGCCGGCATTAGCTGTGGTGCTTACATCCGCCTGGATATGCCGGGGATGACCCTGACGGACGTTTGCTCGGACGACTATTCCCTGAGTGCCAAAATTTACCCTAATGGCAACCTGAACGGAGCGCCAATCGGTAGTTATGACGTTGTTTTAGACAACGTTGCCGCAGAAGTGTCGGCCCTGCTACCTGCCGGAGACCATGTCATTCGCTATACCTACACCGATGAATGCGGGAACTTTGGGGAAACGGATGTTGACATTTCCATCTTCGACGGTACACCTCCCGTTGCCCAGTGTGAAGATGGTCTGAACGTAAGTATTACCTCCAGCGTCTCTCCGGATCCATCCGCCGCTCCGGGTATTGCTATCCTTACCCCGGGAATGATCGATGCCGGCAGCTACGATGATTGTTCTGCTACCGTAGACCTGGAAATTGCCCGGGTACGCCAGCTGCCAAACGGAACTTACGAATTGCTCCCCGGTGCATCTTACGGCCCCCAGGTGGTACTCTCCTGTGCTGACGTTGGGGAAGTCCTGATTGGACTTAAGGTCACGGATGATGTAGGCCTGGTCAACTATTGCTGGATGACCGTTTTGCTCGAAGACAAAACTGCCCCCGTTTGTACGGCACCAGCCAACGTAAAACTGAACTGTGTTGCCTTTGAGGAAGCCGGCCTGCCGGCGGACATAACCGACGCCTCTAATGAATTACTGGATGCTACTTTTGGGGTAGCCACCGGATCGGATAACTGCGATGTGACCATCACCCAAAGTATTTCGGGAGATGTAAACAACTGTGGCGTCGGAAGCTTCCAGCGGGTGTTTATTGCCAGCGACCAGGCGGGCTTTACGAATGCGCTGTCGTGCGTGCAGGACATTGAGGTCATTGCCCTGCATGATTACGTGATCGTGCTGCCGGGCGATGCGCAGGCTTTCTGTATGCAATCACCTAATATCTCCGACGTTGAGGTACAGGAAAATGGTTGCGACCTGATTACGAAGCAGATTACGCGCGATACTTTCACGAGTGATGCGGATGAATGCTACAAGATCCGGATTGAGCATAACATCATTAACTGGTGTGAATACAATAGCCTGGGCGAACCTTACCAAATTCGCCGGGATTACGACGGAGACAACAACCTGCGGGAGCGTACCTTCCTGTACGTTGAACCCTTCAACCTTTCTTCTACGTCAGATGACCGGGCTTTCCTGGATGGCGATGCTTTCTTTGGCAACAACAATTTTGCCTTTGAACTGGATAACGGCCAGGACGGCGGCGCTACTGATGACCAGAACGGAGTGTTTGATACGGACCCCTACGGAACGGACGACAGCCGGGGCGCTTTCCGCTACTACCAGTTCGTAAAGATTCACGACGAAGTAGCTCCCCAGATTGTTACGGAAGAGCCTGCCGACTGTTTTGCGGCCCTGAACCCTAACTGTACTGGCAGTGTAACCCTCAATTTTGAGCTTACGGACAACTGTACGGCCCAGAACCAACTCGGTGCCCGGGTAGAACTGGACGTTGATTTCGTTGAGGTACAAGGCTTCTCCCGTACCCGTTTCTTACTGGCCGAAGAACTTAGCGCCGACGCGGAAGGCAACTACACCATTTCCCTCAACAACGTACCCGTTGGTAACCACGCCGTCCGGCTGCGCGGAACTGACGGTTGCGGCAACGTAGAGGTGCAAATCTTAGAATTCTGTGTGGAAGATGGTCTGGCTCCTGCTCCGATCTGTATCCACCAGACGACCGTAACGTTGGCTCCTAACGGTGACGGAACCGGCGACGCTGCCTACTGGGCAACGGACGGCCTCGCCAGTCCGGTAATGGATTGTTCCGGCGACGTAACCTTCTCGATTTACAAAGAATTTGAAGCAGGTGCCGCCGGGTTTACCCCCATGCCGGGCGATGACGTTATCTTCTTCGATTGCGAAGACGATGCCACCGTCCCTACCCGCATCTACGCTTTTGATCCTAACGGACTTAGTGAGTACTGTACTGTACTCATCCTGGTCCAGCGGGCTGAAAATGCCTGTGTAAGTGAAAACCTGGGCAATATCTCTGGTTCGGTAACAACGGTACTCGGAGAAGGCGTTGCGGGTGTTACCATGCGCCTCACGGGCCCCCAGGGGCTGCAGTTGACCTCTACGGACGAAACTGCCAACTACCACTTTGATGAACTGAGCGGAGGAGATGACTATACGATCGATCCCTCTCTGGAAACGTACGTTACCCACAGCCAGGGCGTGTCTACCTTTGACCTGGTACTGATTACCCGCTACATTCTCGGACTGGAAATTTTTGACTCTCCGTACCAGCGCCTGGCCGCCGATGCGAATAACGATGAAGATGTTTCCGTTCAGGATATCATTGCTATCCGCCGCCTGATCCTTGGTCTGGACAATGCTTACCGCAGCAACTCAGCCTGGCGTTTCGTGGATGCAGATTTTGTCTTCCCCGTAAACGATAATCCCTGGGCCACGAGCTTCCCGGAAGTAGTGAACATTAACAACCTGAACGGCAGCGTCAGAAATGCTGACTTCCTGGCCATCATGGTCGGAGACGTAAGTGGAAATGACCCTAACGGTTTTGCCCCAACGAATAACGGCGAAAACCGGCCACGTAACGGAAGGGTCCAGCTCGAAGCTGCCGACGTGCAGATGGAAGCAGGGGAAACCTACCAGGTGGCCATTAAAGCTGCTGAAGCCGCTGCGCTGGAAGGCCTGCAAGGAGCCTTCCGCCTGCAGGAGAGTGTCCGCATTACAAATCTCACCTTTGGCGAGATGGCTGCCGGCCACGTGAATACCAACTGGTTAGACCGCGGTCTACTTCCTTTCAGTTTCAACACCGTCGCCGGCCTGGCCGCCGATGCTACACTCCTTACTCTGGAATTGAAAGCCCTGGAAAATGTAAGCCTGCACGAAGTGCTTGACCTCGCCAGCGAAGTAATGGTGACGGAAGGGTATACCAGCGGGGGCAACCTGGTGAACCTGGGCATGTCCTTCACCGAAAGCACTACCACCTTAGCATGGAATAACGCGCTCGGGCAAAATACGCCAAACCCCGTAGTGGGTACCACCCGCATTGACTTTACGCTCGCACGTGGTGGCGCTGCCACCTTTACCGTACGTGATATCAGCGGCCGGGTACTGTTGCAGCGCGATCTGGAAACAGTAGCCGGCGAAAACAGCCTGGTCCTTGATCGTAAGGCACTAGGTGCCGCCGGAGTAGTAACCTACACCCTGACGGCAGAAGGCTTTACGGCTACCCGCAAGATGGTTGTTCGTTAACGAGCGGCATATACCCCACTGACGAAAGCCCCGGTAAACCTGCTTTACCGGGGCTTCCGTATTTTTACCGGGAGATGAGACGGCATACCTGCCCTTCTCGCAATGACATTTGCCGTACCGTCACTGCCAGGTACCTTTCCCTGGCACCTGCGCTGCGTCGCCCTGAAATGCACTTAGAAAAAGTCGATAAAATCTTGTTGGCCCATATATAACACTAGGTGTACGAAAATGGCTACCTTAGCGGGGCGAAAAGGTGACGGCTTTACCTCCGTACCTGAGTTTTATAATCCCGAATCGATGAACATACCTAATTTAATCCCTCGGCTGACGGGGATGGTGGTCTTGTTAATGACCCTCCAAACGATCCGTGCCCAGGAAACAAAATTCTTTGCTGAAGACGTAACCGCCCCTGCCGGAGGCGAAGTATCCGTCAACGTGCGCGCTAACGGTATGGCCGATGTTGTCGGCCTGCAGTTCTCGGTTAGCTGGGATACGTTGCTGCTCGAATTCCGTGGCATTTCCAACATTGTACTGGAAGGCACACCGGCAGGAAATTTTAACCAAACCCAATTGGATAGTGGCCGCATCGGCTACCTGTTGGTGGATGATAGCCTGCAAGGATTTGGCCTGCAGGACAGTGTCGTACTTTTTACGCTCGACTTTGTTTCCCTCCAGCCATTCGCAGCAGTTACGGCCCTTACCTTTTCCGAAGCACCCCTGTCGTGCAAAGGGATGAATAATGAGAATATTGCGCTGGACTGCAACCGTGCCGCCGGGACAATTACCCTGGAAGGAACGAATAGTGTGCCCGTGTTTGCCGAAGACGCCCGGTTTCAGGTGGCCCCTAATCCATTTACCGAAAGTCTCAGGGTGACGACCCGCCTTAAGTACAGCGGGCCTGCCCGACTGGAAATCCTCGACCTGAGCGGCAGGCTTCTGTACGAGCGCCGCGAACAGGTCCGTACCGGAGAACATATTTTTCAGCTGTCCGCCAGTGACTTCCCTGCCACTGGTGCTTATATCATTCGCTTAGTTACTGATCGTGAGCAGCTGCACCGCAAAGTGGTGTTGCAAAGCCGCTTCCGTTAACGCGTTTTGGGGCCAGGCGACTGCCCGCCCGCTTTTATATCTTAATCCCGAAACTGATTTTTAATGAAGAATTTTTACTCTCTGCTGCTCTGTGGGCTGCTGTTTTGTCTGGCCAACAGCCTGTCCGGACAGAACATTGGCCTTTCCCTGACTGACGTTGATGGTAATGTTGGTGAAACTGTTTGTGTCGATCTGGTCGGCACGAATTTCGAAGGTGTCGTCGGTATGCAATTCAGCATCACCTTTGATACTCTCGTTGTTCGTTTCGTTTCCGCAACGGGTAGTATTAACGGAAATAATGTTTCCTTCGGCTTTCAGACACGTCGGCCCAACCAGCTTCGCG
>JAUIIF010000264.1 GCA_030431945.1 Bacteroidia bacterium
CGATCAGCTTCGGGAACCGGCAGGATCTGGTGTTGAATTCGGCCTTTAACCTGCAGATGAACGGCGAATTGGGCAACGGCATTGAAGTTGCAGCAGCCATCACGGACGAGAGCCTGCCGGTACAACCCGAAGGCACGACCCAGCAATTGCGGGAATTTGATAAAATCTTCATCCAGCTGCGCAAAAACCGGACGCAACTGACGGCCGGGGATTACGAATTACGCCATCCAGACGGTTATTTTCTGCGGTTCTTCAAAAAGCTGGAAGGGGCTACGTTTACAACAGTTTCGGGCGCGGACGCCGGTGCAAGGAACGTTGCCGGGCCGGGCGGGACAAGCACTTCCCGCTCTGCCCCGGAAGGAAGGGCGTTCACGGAAACTTCCGGGGAAGGGACCTTCACCAACGCGGCCTCCGTTGCCGTGGCCCGCGGACAATTCATCCGGCAGCAGCTGCAACCCATTGAAGGCAACCAGGGCCCCTACAAGCTTACCGGCGCCGGTGGCGGCCAACGCTTCCTGATCGTACTGGCGGGAACCGAACGGATTTTCCTAGACGGGGTCCTGCTGGTAAGGGGGCTGGATGGCGACTATACCATCGATTACAACCTGGCCGAGCTCACCTTCACTACCCGACGCCTCATTACGCGGGACAGCCGGATTACGGCAGAGTACGAGTATGCCGATCAGCGCTACCTCCGTACGTTGGTGACCGGCAGTAGCCGCTACGATACCGACCGCTTCAGCGCCTACCTCAATGCTTATACCCAACAGGATAGTCGCACGGCTACCGGAGACCTGGAGCTGAGCAGCAGTCAGCGCGAGCAACTTTCCCGGTTCGGAGACCAGCAGGGCGGCATACCGGTGCTCAGTCTGGATACCCTGCAGGGGCGGGCGGAGCAACGGGCCACGTACGTGCTCCGGGATACGACCATTCTTTGTACGGCCGGTACGATTGATACGGTTTACCTGGTCAACGCTGCGGCTGGTCGCTACGTCGCTACGTTTACCGATCGTGGCCCTAACGGCGGTGAGTACGAACTGGCGCCCGACCGCCCGGCGAACGAGCGGGTTTTTCGCTTCGTGGGGCGCGATCCGGAAACGTGCCTTCCCCTGGGTAACTTCGCTCCCGTCATCGACCTGGTGGCACCCCAACAACAGCAACTCCTGGCCCTGGGGGGAGCGTACCGCTTCCGGGGGGAGGGCAGCCTCCGCCTGGAGGGGTCCCGCAGTAAACTGGACCTGAACCGGTTCAGCCGCGAAGATGCGGCGGATGACCTGGGGAGTGCCCTGCGTTTTGATGCCGACCGCGTGCTGAACCTGGGGCCGGATTCCAGCAGCTGGCAATTAGCCGGCCGGAGTCATTATGAATACGTGAGCCGGAATTTCAACTTCATTAATCCCTACCGATCTCCGGAGTTCTTCCGGAACTGGAACCTGAGTAACCGCCTGGGCACCGTACTGCCAACCAGGGAGAACGAACAGATTTTTGGTGCCGGCATCGGGCTGAAAAAAGTAAATTTAGGGCAGCTGGACTACGACTACGAGCAATTTACCCGCGGAAAAAGTTACACCGGCTACCGACACGCTGCTGCGCTGCGCATAGCTGCCGCCGACTGGCTGGTGGACGGGCAACTCAGCCTCCTGCAAAGTACCGATGACTTTGCGGCGGGCAGCTTTCGCCGGCCCAGCTTGTCCATCAACAAAACCTTTGCCCGGTTGGGCGGGTGGACCTTGCAGACGGCCTACCAGGGCGAGCGCTCCGTCCGCCGGGAAATAAGTCAGGATACCCTCTTACCCACCTCTTTCCAGTTTGACCGCTATACCCTCGGCCTGGCGGCCCCGGCTAACGAGCAGTATACCTTCAGCCTCAGTGCCAACCAAAGAACGGACCTGCTGCCCAAAAATAATGCCCTCGTCACGAGCACGGAAGCCCGGGAAATTACGGCTGCGGGCAATTTCACGGCCAGTAAAAACGTAAAACTGGGCGGCAATTTCACTTACCGCGACCTTCGGGTCGCCGACCAGGAACTGGTGGAAGATACCCCCGGCAGGACCTTCCTCGGGCGGCTCGACCTACGGGCTAATGCCCTGCAGCGGAGCCTGCGTACCCAAACCACCTACCAGGTAGGGAGCGGCCAGGAGCCACGGGTGGATTTTCAGTACCTCTACGTCGGGCCCGGCCAGGGGCAGTACATCTGGCAGGATAGTCTGTACAACAACGACGGAAGGATTCAACCGAACGAAATGGAGATCGCCCCTTTTGCGGACATTGGAGACTACGTCCGTGTTTCCGTCTTCAGTAACGACTTTATCCGGACGGACAACGTTTCCCTGAACCAAAAACTCAACTGGGACCCCGGGGTCCTCTGGCGTCAAGCCACGGATGTCCGCAAATTCCTGCGCCGTTTTGCCCTGAACAACAGTATAATCATTGATCGTAAAACCCAGGCGGCACCGGACATTCAAGCCTGGAACCCTTTCCAGCTGGGAGTGGCTGACTCGAGCCTCGTTGCCCTTAACGTACAGCGACGGCACGGATTGTTCTTCAACCGGATTAACCCAAAGTACGACGTACAGCTGAGCAATGCAGACCGCCGCAACCGCCGGGTATTGACAACGGGGTACGAGAGCAACCGAACGCAGGAGTGGACCCTGCTCTTCCGTTTCCGGCCCAACGATCAGCTAAGTCTGGAGGCTGGCGGAACGGCAGGCAGCCGGGCGGCCGACTCTGAGTTTTTTAACAACAAGGACTACCGCATTCATTTTCGGCGCCTGGAGCCGAGCATCAACTGGCAGCCCGGAGAGGTCCGGCTGGTCACCCGCTTCATCGTTGGTGAAGAAGAAAATGTTCTTGCTGCCGGAGCTGGGGAGCACACCGATCGCCTGGAGTTGGACCTGGAGGGGAATTACAAGAACTGGCTGACGGCCCGCTTCCGCTGGGTGGATCTGGCGTTGGCGGGCGACGCGAGGAGCCCGGTGGGCTTTGCCCTGCTGCAGGGACTGCAGCCCGGCCGGAACCTGCTCTGGAATATTGGCGCAACGCGCCAACTGGGCCAGTACCTGCAGTTAACCCTCAGCTACGAGGGCCGGCAGACGGGGGAGGCAAAGACGGTCCACGTAGGCAGAGCGCAGGTGCAGGCTTTCTTCTGAGCTTGGGCCGATAACCAAAAGATCATCTACAGGGGCAGTCGCATCTCAAATTGCTCTATGGTCTGTGCCAGGCCGATCCGGCGGAGAATGTCCATTTTATCCACGCGCCGTTCGTCTACGTTGATGACTTTAATTTGTTCCATTACGCAACTCACGGCCCCGAAGAGCCGGAACCAGGCCTGATCATCGTCCGTCAATAAGTCGAATTGCGCAACGTAGCCATTTTCAGGGTTGATGATAAAGAAGGATTCGAGGGCCTGGTTATGCGAAACCTGGTAAAAAGAATAATTTCCCTTAACGATGGTTTCTTGCTGAAAATCCCAGGAATACTGCATCTGGTCCGGTAACTGAAGCCAGTCAATATCCTTGGGTGCGATCAGCTCTACGGCAAACTGACCGGGGTTTTCTACCTGGATTTTTCCTGCAAAACACTGGTAGTACTTGCTGATGGTAAAGCCGATGCTGTGGTAACACCGCACGGCTTTTTCGTTTTCCCTGATCACTTCCAGCGTAACTTGTTTTACGCCATGCCTCTCCAAGTCGCGCCGGGCGTACGTATAGATTGACGGCACGATTCTTTGTCCCCGGTAAGCAGGAATGACTCCGGTACCGGTGTTGAAGGCCGTCAGTACTCCTCCCCGGTAATCCACGGCGTGGATAATGAACCCGACCAATTTTCCCTGGTCGAACATGCCGTAGGATCGGTTGAAGTCGACTTTTGCTGCCTGCCAACGTTGCTGGTAGTAAACGGGATCGGTAGGCATTTCGACGAAGTACCCGGCAAAGGCCGCCAGGAAGCAGCTGAGGATTTCGTCGAAGGAGGCTGCTGATAAGTGCTCTATGGTCATTTTAAACTTGTTGGTAAGGGTAACCGCAAGTTGCTAAAATATCCGGAGAGGGGGAGTTGTCCCTGTTGAAGGACCTTCAGCCCTTCTTCAGGTGAGCACTTAGGGCTTTACGTACTGTCGCCAGTTATGCTGTTCTTTGAAGCCCAACACTTCGCGAATTTTCCGATTGGAATACAAGGCCTCGTATTCCCCCAGTTCGCGGGTAATGGGGACCCCGGGAAAGAACCTTTCGGCCAGCACTTTAGTGGGGAGAATTGCTCCGTTATGGTCATTTCCGGCGTTGAAGACCTGAAAACCAAGGCCGTCTTTTTCCAGGCACAAATCAACGATTTGTCCCAAGTCACGGGCATCAATGTAGCAGAAGGCATTCCTCCGGCGAACCTCCGGGTTTTCCAGGTAGCCAGGAAACAAGGTTGCGTATTCGTGCGGTTCAATCACGTTTCCGATGCGCAGGGCGTAAATATCAAAGCCGGAGCGCCGCTGGAAACTGCGGGCAGTTTTCTCGTTGACTACTTTCGACAATCCGTAACTGTCCATGGGGTCAACATCGTAATCTTCCTCCAGCGGCAGTGCCTGGGGGTTTGTTATTCCATCGGAGAAACAAATCCCGTACGTCGTCTCCGAGGAAGCAATGATAATCTTCCTGATGCCCAATTTAACGGCCGCTTCAATTACGTTATAAGTTCCCAGGGTATTGATCCGGAAAGTCTCATTATCTGGTTTGATCAATATTCTGGGCACGGCTGCGAAATGTACCACCGCGTCAAATGCAGGAACTCCGTTGCCGGGTTCCAATTCATCCAGTCCGGTGTAAGAACTCATGGCGTTAAACATTTGGCCGGAGTCCGTAATGTCGGCGGTCAGGTTGTTTACTCCGGGATGATCCAATGGCACCAAATCAACATTCAACACGCTGTGTCCTTGTGCTAACAAATAGGGAACTACGTGCTTTCCTGCTTTTCCCGATCCGCCGGTAAAAAGTATGCGCTTACTGCTCATGTTTGCTTGGTTTGGTCAGGCCTCCGCTTTATTACGGCAACGACGGAGCGCCCCGCTGAATGATAATTACCTTAAAATAGAAACCAGGTGGTTTGTTCATCTGTTTCCGGGAGTAAGCTACAGCCTCTGCGCTGAAGTGATTGCATCTGACGGCCATAATTACCCCCTGCCTGCGGTCCGGGTTTTGTCAGTCCTGGCCGCTGCTCACCGGAGCCGGCCCCTTACCTTCCGCCCGCTTCGTGCAATCTTGCCCAGGATTACCTCATTATTTGAGTATCCTGCTATCTTAGCGGCCCGACCCCAAAATAAACAGACCAAGAACCAACCGACTCCGCCCATGGCCAGCATTGATATTGAAGCGCTCAACCAACAAATCAAGATCGACAGTGAAGTCGTGGAACGTATCCGTCAGGAGACCGCCAAAGTGATAGTCGGTCAGCAATACATGATTGACCGCCTGCTGCTGGGCCTCTTGAGTAAGGGCCACATTCTGCTGGAAGGATTACCCGGCCTGGCTAAAACTTTGGCGATTAATACCCTGGCCCAGACAATTTCGGCAGACTTCAGCCGCATTCAGTTCACACCGGATTTACTGCCGGCCGACATCGTCGGCACCATGATTTACAACCAGAGTGTCAACGACTTTACGGTTCGTAAGGGGCCCGTCTTCGCCAACTTTGTCCTGGCGGATGAAATCAACCGTGCCCCGGCGAAAGTACAATCCGCCCTGCTCGAAGCCATGCAGGAACGACAGGTGACGATTGGCGATGAAACGTTTAAGCTGGCGGAACCTTTCCTGGTGCTGGCTACTCAAAACCCCATCGAGCAGGAAGGCACCTATCCGCTGCCTGAAGCGCAGACCGATCGCTTTATGCTGAAGTGCACCATCGGTTATCCGACCCGGGAGGATGAGCGGGAGATCATGCGCCGTAACCTCGAGGCCGGCTTCGCTAAAATCAATCCCGTCGCCACCCCCGCAGAGATTCTGAAGGCCCGCGACAGTGTCCGCAAAATCTACATGGACGACAAAATCGAGCGCTACATCATCGACATTGTCTTTGCCACCCGCGAGCCCGAAGCTTACCGGCTTGGAGACCTGAAGCCACTGATCAGCTTCGGTGGCAGCCCGCGTGCCAGTATCAACCTGGCTAAAGCCGCCAAGGCCCATGCCTTCCTCGAGCGTCGTGGCTACGTCACGCCGGAAGATGTCCGCGCCATCTGCGAAGACGTCTTGCGTCACCGGATTGGCCTTACCTACGAAGCAGAGGCGGAGAACATTCGCCAGGAGGACATCATCGCCCGGGTACTGAATGTAGTGGAGGTGCCGTAAGCAATCTCTCTGAACCGGAGTCGTTGGGGCTGTCCCAAAGATTTCCGGGCAGCAGACTCTTGCTGCAAACCAAGGCCACTCATTTAACGTAACTCACTTCCGTCCAGATGGCCGGGTAAATGTAGGGGTCAGACCACCGGCCATCTCCGAACGTTCTCAGCCCCTTTCCCCGTTTTGTTCGTGCCGCCATTTTGACGTAGCCG
>JAUIIF010000265.1 GCA_030431945.1 Bacteroidia bacterium
CAGGGTGGCAGATAGCTCCCGCAGTATCCGGTAAATCTCCCGCTTCTCTTCCTGTTGAAAATCAAAGATGTCGTTGTTGATGCCGATAACGGCATCCGGCTCGATAAAAGCTGTTTTACCCGTGGCAGATTCATCGTGAATAATACCCCGGATCTTTCTTTTGTGCTCGCTGGGCACGGAGAGTACCCGACGACCGTTGCGCATACTTTCCACCGTATCACTCAGAAATCCAGCCCGCCGGTACTTCTCGATTACTTGCCGGAAAGTCTTTTCCACCTCCCTTTGCTTGCTGCCGATCAGGCGGCGAATCCGGGATAATTCATCAGATGCATCGGACCGGATTACACCGTCGGCATCGATGACCTTTTCAATGGCCTGGCTCAATTCTGTCTCGTAGTGCAGTTCCCGGATCAGACCAAAAAGGGCGGCGTAGGTGTTTTTTCTACCGTCGGTGGTGAAAAAGCCAAAAATGGCTTTTGCCTGTAAAAGAAGTACGTTCAGCTTTGCCAGGCCGGATTCACTCAGTACGTACCCTTCAATCTGTAACATTCTGAGCTCTTCGGAAATATCATCGTAAGCACCGATCGTAAACATGTTCCGATCTTCGGTGCCTTGCTTGAAGTCCGCCACCTCATCCAGCCAGCGGTTAATCTGATGAACGCCGGAAACGGGCTTTAATTCCCGCACCATTTCACGTCCCATCTCACCGTTACACTTCTCTTCAAGCAGTGCAAGTATTTTATCAAACTCCAGTTTTTCGTAAGTATCCCGGGGTAGTAATTTCATCTTTAAATCGTGGTAGGAAGGGCTAACGGTTAGGAGGTGGTGATAGTTGCCGAATCCGGGCAAAGATAAAAACTAACGTGGAGGAATAAGACGCTCCAGCAGCCAAACCCAGGGGGGAGCACCAACTCACCCGCCGACCAAAATCTGAGGAGCAGGTTGCTTCTTTCCCGGAAGGAGCAAGCGCTCCACCGCTAATTGGCAGTCGACCACGGATTAAGCCGCAGTTGCCTCCGGGCGCAGTATTCCAGCCACGACAAGGCGCGGCCTATACCCTGACGAAGGCCAGTGAACTTCATCTTCCGGCAATAGTCCCGTGGCCGTATCCGGTAGCCGGCAGCTATCTGGAGCAGCCGGCAACTGTACCAGTTACCCACCTTTCGCAGAAATTCCAGCTGATCCGAATGATAATCAATGGTTAATCCTTAATTTTAGGGGTTAAAACCCCGTCTCTCCATGAAAAATGTTTACCTCCACGGCAGCCTGTTCCTTCTTCTTTGCTGCCTGGCTACCTTACCGCTGGCCGGCCAAACCACTCCCGGTAGCCAAAGCGCCACCACCCTGCGGCATTATCTGGCTACCGATGCCCAATTCTCCTACTCAGGTGTTTCCATCAGTGCACCGGCCATCACTGCGGGCGAGGAGTTTACAATTTCCCTCACCGTGCACAACACCGCACGGAAGGAAGGGAAGCACGAAGTCAAGCTTTATCGTCAGCAGGGCGCCACGCTGACTTCCCGGCTGGAACAGGCCACCAAGCTGGTAGAACTTGGCCCGGGCATGTCCAAAGACATTGCTTTTACCCTGCGTGCTGAAGACCTGCTGACGGAAGGAGAAGCCCTCCCCGACAGCTTCGTTTTCTTCGTCGGGAAATACGAAATTGGTGTAGACTACCTGCAAGAATAGCCCGCCGGGGTGCCTCCCTCCGTCCTTACCTGACCACAATCTTCGTCAGGTACTGCCGGTCAAAGGTCAGCACGTAAGTTCCAGGGGAAAAATCAGCCACCGGCACGGTCAGTTGTTGCGTGCGCTGGGCCACGCGGTGGCCCCAGGTACGGCGGCCCAGCAAGTCAAAAGCCTCTACTACCACACCTACCGGTACTTCTTCGGAGAGTATGATGTTAACCCGTTCCGAGGCGGGGTTGGGAAACACTTTGATCACCAGGCGCGCAGGCCCACCGCCGGTAGTGGCGGTGCTGCCCAAAAATCCGATCCAGGGGCGAGCCTGTTTGATCACGAGTTGGCCGACGGAGTCTATTTTGTACTCTATATCCATCGCGAAAGCATCACTTTCGGTTGCACCGTACAACGCTGCAAACTCCGTATGGATAATGTCCAGGTATTCCCGCAGCGTATCCAGGTACGGTACGGTCATGACCTGTTCGTTATTGGGCAGGAGGTTGGAACGGCGGACCACTTCGTAGCCCAGGGGGCCACTACCGTTCTTCCGCAGCAAAATTTCCTCCGGGATGGAGAAGCCCTCCGGATTCGTCACCAGGTCTTCCCCCACCTGGGTGTTCAGGTAGTAGTTATCCGCCGTGCTGTAAACGGGGTCACTGGTAATCCCGACGCCATTGGCCCTTTCTTCCGCAAAATTGGGGTGTACCAGGATGCCCATGGCGGCTTGTTGGTGATCCACCCGGTAAAAGTCCCGTTCGGCAAAAGCCCGGAAGCCCCACATGCTCGCAAAGACCTCTTTGACCGTTTTGGAAATATGCCCTTCCGTTGTCCGGTGGGTGCGCGAATCGTACAGACCGGCCCCACTGAAGCCGGGGAGGTCTTCGTTGTTCGTACTGCTGCGGCAACGAATGTTGGTCCCCGCCGGGAAGCTTTGTTGCATTTCGAGCAGATCGGCGTACATCCAGGGCGGCAGCAGGGCGCGCTCCATGTCCTCCCGCAGGTCGCTTAAACGGGCATCCTGCACGTCAAAGTCGTTCTGGAAGTCAGGGTCGGCAATCATCGTTGCTACGCGTGCGTAGAAGTTGTTGAACTTCATGAATTCGTCGTAGTAGTAAAAGGGGATGCCAAACCCATCCGGAACCGCAGCTGCTGGAAAACCAAAATCACGCATGACCGCTACGTTTGCCGTCTTTGCGCCGAAGGCAGCGTGGCCGGAGAAATCAATATCGTCCAGCGGCGTAATGCGCGTTACGCTCAGGTCCCGGACCGGAATTTGTTCACCTGCCGGCCGCAAAGACTCATAGTGAGCGTCTACTTCCGCCGGCAGCGCTTCGCGGAGTACGAAGCGGTTAGCTTCTACCTTGTAGTAGACAAAATGATCGAGTAAAGACGCTATTTCCTCCCGGTCCAGCGCATCCCGGATAAAGGCATTGGGAATGTTGTTTTGCAGTGCCCGCAGGTTGACGTGGCTCAGTGGTGTTTGGACAACGGTAGTGAGAATACCACCAACACGCGGCAGATCATTGGGAATGGTTTCATACACCACAATATCCCGGGCATCAGGCCGCTCTCCGGGCGCCATCAGTCGCAACCTGCCGTAGCCTTCCGCGTGGTTCAGGGCCAGGTAGTCGATGCCTTCGTACAGATCGCCTTCCAGCAAAACGGGCAGGCGACTCGCAGCGTAGGCTTCCCGCTCTACATTATAGCGGGCGACGGCGCGCCGGTGCAGGGGAAGGTAAGCGAGATTGTTTTTTAAAAAGGGCAGCGTAGCGCCCAGCAGATCAAACGTTCGCTGAATGATGTCAAAGGTATAATCGTCGAATTGTTGAAATTCAAAGGTGTACACGCCCCGTTCTCCGCTGGGGGCCGTTACTTCAGGGTGGTAGATGAGCAGGCCGCGCATATCTTCCAGAAAGCTGTTACCATTGGCCTGGGTAGGAATCCCGACGGAGCGGGCAAACTCTACGTGCGCTTCGTGCAGAACGGTATTCATGTAGTAGATCCGCATGCTGTCCGCCGCATCGTTATCCAGGACGTAGAATTTGACAAATTCCAGTTCTTGCAGCCGGGGGTTCTCGTCTGCTTCTCCTTGCTGAAACGCCAGGTCGACAAAGGTGGCCCGATCATGGATACAGGCCGTACCGTCAACGCGTGGGATGGGAACAACGGGATTGAGCGGGTGCTGCACGGGAAAATTCTCCAGTTCCGTCAGGTCATCCACCCCGTCCTTGTCCAGATCGACCGCAGCGTTGCGCGGAAACTTACGCACGGAGTATGCTGCTGCCGGCAGCGCCGCCAGGGGCTCCGTCAGCACGGCTGTAGCAGCTTCTCCCTGCACCAGCGTCCGCGCCTGACCCGCTGCGTAAAGGACAAAGTAAGCTTCCGGGTCATTGACGACTTCTACCTCCGGCGTACCGGCACTGGTAACGCGGTAAGCAATGATGGGGACCTCCTCCTGGGCAAGGGCCGTGCCCCCGACCACCAACAAAAGAAATAGTAAACCTGCACGCATGCCCCAAAGATCGGAAATTTGACCAAGACCGGCAGCCCGCCATTATTTTTTGCCGCGCAGTTCCTTTTTCAAAATTTTCCCCGTGGCGCTCATCGGCAGGGCCGCCATAAATTCAATTTCGCGGGGATACTTGTAGGCGGCCAGGCGTTCCCTGGTGAACGCCTGCAGTTCTTCGCCGGAACAGGAACAGCCGTCTTTCAATACGACACAAGCTTTGATTTCTTCGCCCATTTCCTCGTCCGGCACCCCAATGACGGCGACCAGGGAGACGGCGTCGTGCTGGATCATCACTTCCTCCACTTCACGCGGGTATACGTTAAGCCCGCCGCGGATGATCATGTCCTTCGTCCGGTCAACGATGAAGAAATAACCGTCTTCGTCCCGGATCGCCACGTCCCCGGAATGCATCCAGCCGTTGCGCAGCGTTACTTCGTTGGCTTCCGGGCGTTGGTAGTACCCTTTCATTACGTTATGACCGCGATAAACAATCTCGCCTTTTTCCCCGGTAGGGACCTCCTGGTCATTTTCGTCTACCACCTTCACTTCCACGCCCCAAACCGGGGTCCCGACACTCCCGGGCTTGCGCTCCCGGTCCCGGTGATTGAAGGTGACGACCGGAGAACCTTCGGACATGCCGTAGCCTTCCAGGATCGGCACGCTGAATTTTTCTTCGAAGCCTTCCAGTACGTTTACCGGCAGGGCCGCCCCGCCGGAAACGGCAATGCGCAAATTGGCGGAGACATCACTGACGTCCGGGTCCTCATGGTTCAGCAAGCCCCAGTACATTGTGGGGACGCCGGCAAAGACCGACACCTGGTGTTTCTGCATCAGGTGCAGCACGGTAGCGGCATCAAAGCGAGGCAACAGGACACTGGTCGCCCCCTGGTAGATACCCGTATTCATCAGGCAGGTCATCGCGAAGATGTGGAAGAGGGGAAGCACGATCAACTGGGTATCCTCTGCTTCCGTGCCGATGACCTTTTGCGAAACAATGGCGTTCAGCAGCAGGTTGGCGTGCGTCAGCTCCGCGCCTTTCGGTCGCCCGGTAGTACCGGAAGTGTAAATGATGACTGCGGTATCCTCCGCTCCGGTCTGTGCCGTGGCGAAAACCGGCCGCTGCCCGGCCATCAGGCTGCCCAGCGTTGCCGCGCCGGCAATGGTGGCGGGCGCTGCGGGGTCTGCCGTAATCTCAAAAAAATGCGTGCAGGCGGAAGCCTGGGAAAAGCCGGCGTGCCCCATCTGAGCCATCGGCAAATCTTCCGTACCCGTAAAACAACAATAGGCCTTGGCATCTGAATCGTTCAGGTGGTAGGCGATCTCGTCCTGCTTCAACAGCACGCTCAGGGGCACCACTACCCCGCCTGCTTTGAGGATACCGAAATAGGTGATCGGGAAATACGGCAGGTTGAAGCAACTCAGGGCGATTTTATCGCCAGCGGCCAGGCCGCTGGCGACCAAGCCGTTGGCGACCTGGTTGGCGGCACCGTTGACCTGGGCGAAGGTCAGTTGCGTCTCTCCGAAAATAAAGGCTGTTTTATGTGGGTAGCGGGTAGCGGCATCCTCCAGGAGGGTGGCAAGGTTTAGCATGATTGTCGACTTCTGATGAATGAACTAAAAGTAAGGGGTTAAGTTTGCTGGTGTTCCTGCGACACGCTTTTTTACCTCTCCCCAACCCCTCTCCAACACGTTGGCCTAAGGCTTCACGGAGAGGGGCTTACAAAAAAACGCTCCGCGTTTTATCGGACAAACGGAACACCTTAGAACTGAAAAGTAAGGTAAAGCGATGGCGTTGGCCCTACGGCCGCTTCGCCTCTTTCACCATTTCCTTCACTTGCTCGCGCAGCTGCACGGCATCGTAAACGATACCATCCTTAACGGTGTAGATGATGCCCTTGGTCGTCGTTACTTCTCCGTCCTCATCCAGGCGGGTGGCGCCCGTGCCGTAGAGTACTTTCAGGTCAGCCAGCGGGTTTTCGCCCACGATGACGAGGTCAGCCAGCTTGCCGGGCTCGATGGTGCCGATCTGGTCTTCCATCCCCAGGGCCTCCGCCCCGTAGAGGGTGGCTGAGCGGATGACTTCCAGGGGGTGGAAGCCGGCTTCGCGCAGCAGTTCCAGTTCGCGGATGTAGCCGAAGCCGTAGAGTTGGTAGATGTAGCCGGAGTCGGAGCCGGCGGTGACACGGCCACCGCGGTTCTTGTATTCATTGATGAAGGTCATCCACAGCTGGTAGTTCTTTTTCCAGTTGACTTCCTGTTCGGTGCCCCACTTGTGCCAGTAGCTGCCGTGACTGATCCGGCTCGGCTGGTAAAATTTCCAGAGGG
>JAUIIF010000266.1 GCA_030431945.1 Bacteroidia bacterium
TTCAAAAACAATCTTTGCTTCCACCCTGGCCAGACAATGTGGACAAAGACTCAGGGTAAAGTCGTAATAGGTGTAGCGGCCGACGGGCATAGGAACGGTTGAAGTTGAACAAATACGGTATGGTAAGGTAGGCAGTGGAACGCAAATCACCAGTACCGGGTCATTTATACCAGGGCAATCACAAGCTCGCTCCTCGGCCTGCGTCGTGGGGATGCCCCCCCCCACGTAAGCTAACGCCAGGAGCTGATTCCGTTCCGGGCTGCTGCGCGAGCTTGCGACTGCCCTGTATTTCAACCAGACAACTTCAGCAGGTCGCCCTACTTAACTTCAGACAACATCAGAAGGCACTTTCCACCCGCCGCAGGAAAGTCTGGGCAGTGCCCGGGCTTACGGGCAGGATTTCGTAGGTGGCGCCATCGTCCATTTTCATGATCAGGTCTTTGGCCTTCATCCCTTCCAGTTCATTCATGAACTGGGTATTGTTGGAAACGACATTCATGATACCATCCTTGAACCCGAAAAAGTAGTACAATTCACTGGGTGATTTAAGGTAAATGTACAGGCGGTCATCTCCGCCAGTTGTCATTTTAACTTCGGCCCTGACCTCCAGCATTTTGGCAATCGGGTTCCCTTTAATACTAGCCAGGCCACTGAGTTTTTCAGTCGTTACAAAGGACTGGTAATCGTTGGACCAGCGCAAGTTCAACTGAGAGAACAGGAAGGTGTGGTCATTGATTTTCTCCGGGACCCGTAGTACCGCAGCCTCCAGACTTGCCAGGGCTTCTTCTTTCTCCTTTGAGGCGGGGAAAAGGGTTTCGAGGCCGGCCTGGTAAAATTCCTTATCCGTAACTACGTTGAGCCCCGGGGCGGCGTAGCCGCCAGAAATAATATCCGTCGCCATCATATTCACCAGTTTGTTCGGGAGAATAAGGTCGATCGCAGCCATGGCCCTGACGTTAACATCGGGGTATTTTTCTGCAACCGGCCCTTCGATGGTTATGGCTGTTTTATCCGCCGCGGTTGTATCCGTTGCGGCCGGTTTTGTTTCCTCTTCCAACAGGAACATGCTGGGCGCTTCCTTTTCTGCCGGTTTGGCTGCTTCTTTTGCCGGCACGGGGTCGGGCTCCGGAGCACGGCGACTTACCGTCGGCATATCCATGGCCACGGTGCCATAAGACTTCATTTTGATGTACTTCAGCCGTCCGCCCAGCCCGAGGGTTCCGTCGCCGGTTACCGTCCCCTTGGCGTGGTTAAACTGCATAAGGTTGCCGCCGATGTGGCTGGGATTGTAAATGCGGGTACTGTCGCCAAAAAGGAAAATGTCATTGGCTTCATCGTAGAGCATCATGCCATTGCAGTCCAGAATAGGATGGTCTTTACGGAAATCCAGGGTTTGCACCATGCTGGGGTAGATCTGCCGGTTTGGCTTACTGAGGTAGATGCCGGTAAACAAGGGTAACCCTTCCCGGTCTTTGGGGGATTCCACTCGCAGAGCCAGGTTGTTTTTATCTCCTTCCGAACGGATGGTGAACCATTGTGCTCCGGGTAACTTTTCGGCTTCAATTTTGGCGTAGCCGTCAAAGAAGAGCGTTTTGCTGCCCGCGTCGAGGTTAATGGTACCGAAGAATTTGGTCTTGTGATCAATAAAGAAATCAGTGCCTTCTGCTACTTCGCCCTTGGCTCGGGTGGCCGTGGCTTTTTCACTGGCTTTTCCTTTTCCGATCCGGGTTCCGACAATGTCCTGGAATTCTACTTCCTGGGTGTGGGGCCCGACGTTATACTCGTAGAAGCCCGTAGCCCGGTATTCCTTGCGTCCCAGAATCTGCACCGTGGCCCGGTTGATGACGTGGTATTCATTGAGGGTATCCGCCACGATCCGGGCATCGGTGATTTCGGTTATTTTGGCCCCCGGTTCGACCTGGAGTTTACCGTCACCAGGATAAATGCGGGCATCTGCGCTGGTGACGAAGGGGACGCCATCCACATTGAGCATACTGGTATTGATATCGTACGTGGCGTCAGACCCGGTAAAGGTCAGATCATCCTGATCAGGGTGCGTACTGGTAAAACGGTCCTTACCCGGTTTTGCCTGGAAAGTAACATTACCGTCGGCCATGTTCCAGTCAAAGCGGTCGATGCTGGTTTTGAACTGATTGTAGGGTAAGGAGGTAGACAGGTCCGTTGAATTGTTCTCAAATGACGCAATCTGAGTAGAAAAGTCTACCTGAGCATTTACGTTGCTGGTCTGCAGGGCCAAACGTTCGTCTCCGGCAAGGGATTTAATGGATACGTTGGCCGTATCGGCATTGGCTCCGTAGACACCGAAGTCAAGGTCCTTGCTGGTGAGGCTGGCCGCGCTCCAGTTCAGGGTACCATTGGCTTTAAGTGCTTCGGGGGTCAGCACCAGTCCGCCATCAAACTGGTGTTCTCCCGCCTGAAACATATCAAAAGGTATACCTGCTGCTGAATTGATCAGCAGTGAGTCTGAATAGGGTTTAAACTCGATGTTTACCTCTTTACCATTCACCTGTGGTATTTCCCGATCTGCCGTATTCGTTTCAGCCAGAGCGAAAGAATTGGCACTGGCCGTTGTCCGGTCGAGCTGAAAACTCAGGTCTTCGCTATCGATATTGGCTTCCAGGTAGGTAAACTGGCCTTTCCCTTCCAGGCCGCGATTACTCAGGATTACTTCTCCTTCATAGCGCCCACGATCTCCGTACGCCCCTTGCCCGCCTTCGGCGGTCTGGGTAATGAAGCCCAGGCTGCCGTCTTCCTGAATGGTAAGCGTTTCCTCCATATCGGGGAAAATGCCGCCGCTGAAAAGTTTACCATCCAGCTCTACCTGACTTGCGATGAGGCTATCCATACTATTCAGGCTAAACGGTGCTAACTCGAAGTAGAAGCTGTCCCGATTATAGGATGCTGTTGAATCTGCTCCGTCGTAGTAAATGTAGCTTGACCCCTTACTTTGTAAAGACGGGAAGTAGGCAATATCCTCCGTACCGCTCTTGTTTTTCGGCGCATCAATTAACAGGTAACCACTGACGTGCTCAATGCGACTACCGGTACTCTCCCGCCGCATTCCCTCTCCGAACTTATCCTCCACGGGAAGAAACAGGTCGAAATAACGTACTGAATCCAGTTTGATCCGGTAAGGACCGTACTCAAAATGAAAATCCTTTCCGGAAAGGACCATACCGCCAGCATAGATCTCGCCGGAAAAATCAAAATTTCGGTCACCATTTACGATGAGCTGGTCACCGAGAGGCTTGATGGCAATCTGCTTCTTGCGGTTAAACTCAATCGGCTTAACGTCATCCACTCTGATTTCACCGGTTTTCAGGTTGAAGAATGCATTCACCTCACTGGTGCTGCTGACCAGGCGGAGCCGATCATAGTCTATTTCCTCCCGGCTCGACTGGACATAGTGGGCTACCTTAGGCAGCAGTTGGACCATTTGCTCTTCTGAATTATACAGCAGAAAGCCCTTGGTCTGTAAATCAAAGAGGAGAGGTTGAATGTCAACTGCCGTCATGCGACTGTTGAATTTAGTCGCCAGTACATTTGCGTCAATCAGGTCATTACCACCTTCCGGCCCCATGCGGTAAGCATAGATGATGCCTAGCGGATTCGAGCGGGCAATGTCTTGCAAGCGGATGTATTCAGATTCACTGAAGTATTCCTTGCTTTCAAAAATGACATCGGGCTTTTCCTCGAAAGAAACTGTTTTGCGGCCAACCACGGCACTGTCGCGATTCAGGTAAACGTCCATTTGGTCAGCATAAATATTCATGTTATTCAGGCTGTGAAAAAACGGACTTTGATCGGCACTGGACTGGGTCCTGCGAAGCTGGGCTACGCGCTCAGCCACATCAACGCGGAGGGTCACACTCGGATGATAAAGGCTGTCCTTTCCGAAATAGATGGTGGTTTCGGCACTTTGCCCGGCAATGGTTTCGCCCGATTTCACGGCAAACCGATCTGCTTTAGCGAGGACTTTCTTTTCTCCCTTGGCATTACTTACCCCCAGAGAAACCTGAGCTTTACGACCAACCGTTCCAATGGCGTAGACGGTATTTCCCCGTATTTCAAAGTTTCCTTTCAGGTCAATACCTTCTCCGACGTTTTTAATTTCCACGAAGCCGTCATCAGAGATAAACTGAGGATATTCACCTCCGCTACGGGCTCCTCCGGCCTCCACTTTATCGGCAAAGCGCCCGATCAGGATTTCCTTATCGAAGTATTCCGGATACTGTAACTGGGCGGAGTCGGCCTGATAAATGGTCCTGCCAATATCTAACTGATAGTGGATCAAAACCGCAAAGACTTCCTTGGAGAGCCCCTGCCTGGTCCAGTCCGTGCGTCCACCTTTGCCTATAGCCTCCCCTTCAGGTAGATTAATGGTCAATTGGGTATCCTCAATGATCAGGGTGTCTTTGGGTCCGAAAGCAATCAGCTGCGTGATGGTATCGATGGTCATCAGCATGGTTTCCTCGTAACTGAAGCGCGTTTTGCCCCCTTCTACGAGCCAGCCAAAAGGACCTCCATCCGGATCCAGACGGTTGGTCAGGAGATAATTCCTGGCATTCTTGAGGGCTTTAATAACTGCTGCGGAACGAGTGGAAGGGTTCTGCAGATAAGCGTCGAGGGCATCGTGAAATTCCGTAAAAGTGGGATTCTCCTGATCAGCGGTACTGGTCAGGCGCGCTAATAGATCGAGGTAATAGACAAAGCCGGTGCTCGACCCTACCCTTTTTTCACTCATTGCCCGTGAAGTGGCAATTATCCGGCGCTGGTGTGCTTCATTAAACCCTCCCCCAAAAAACACCCCGGCGAAATTCGCGTAAGCATCTTTAGCTGCACGGTTATCATTGTAATTCATGAAATCTTCCAGCTTCTCCGAAAACGTGGCCGGATCAACGTCCTCCGGCAGATCTGCCAAGCCCTGGGCAGGCACTAATTGATTGAAGAACAGAATCGTCAGCAGGGAAAAAAATAAACGCATGTACTCACTTAATTACGGGTAAAAACAAAAGCACGCCAGTCTTCCCGTTGACGGGTTTCCTGGTGCACAAAGCCCAGTTCGGTAAGGCGGGAAACCAGTAATTGTTCGTCTGCGGCCAAAATGCCACTAAAGAGTACTGTCCCCCCTTTCACTAACCGTTGGTACAACGTAGCGGCAGTTGTTAATATTACGTTTCTATTAATGTTTGCGAGGATGAGGTCGTAGTCCGGACCAGCGGGGACATCCGCCAGGGTCCCGTGGATCACCTGGTCGAGTTGCACGTTGTTTCTGGCGGCGTTTTCGAGGGTGTTTTCGGCAGACCAGGATTCAATATCGACGGCATCGACCTGCCCTGCCCCCAGGCGTTTGGCCAGGATGGCCAGTACGCCAGTCCCCGAGCCATAATCAAACACGCGCTTACCTGCCAGCTGTTGCTCGAAGAGGAGTTCACACATCATATGGGTTGTCGCATGATGCCCGGTGCCAAAAGCCATTTTGGGCGTAATGATCAGTTCCTGCTCGACGTGGGGATTCGGCGGGTGGAAATCCGCTCGCAAATACAAGCGGTCTCCGATTTGGATCGGACTGAACTGTCGTTCCCACTCTTCATTCCAGTTCTTGTCTTCCAGTGGCTCCCAGGTGTAGACAAAGGAAAATTTTCCGCGTAATTGTTCCAGTTCACTAATCCACTTTTCGTGCTCTACTGCCGGAGCAAAAGCCAACAAACCGGTTTCAACCTCCTGGAAACTATCAAACCCCGCTTCTCCGAGGAAGGCAATTAAAATTTGGGTCAGTTCTTCCTTATTGGTAATCGTGTACTGGTTAAACATCAGGCTGCTTTTTTTTGGCGACGGCGAAGGTAGTATACCTAAACCGTAGTGGGGCGGGAAAATCAGTGTGCAGTTAGCCGGGTCTGTCCAAGCTCATGATTAGGGCATTTCACGGCCTCTTTTTGTGCCTCACTACTTTGCCCCCCCTCCTGCAGCTACGGCTGAACGCCGGTATGCACACCGTGTCGGCCCTGAAAAATCAGAACCTCACCGCTAAATTAAGCTTTGAGCGCCCACTTGGGTTAAATCCCGGCACCCCTTTCCTAAAGTACACCTACCCTCGGTCATGCCCCATTTCAGACTTACGCTAGGCCATGCGCACGACTGCAGGCTGAAAAACACCCACGACCTCCACCAATTCACGCTGGCCGGAGATTACCTGCCGGATGTCTTTGTAAGCTGCCGGGGCTTCATCCACGGCGCCCCCAATCAGGTGGATCTTTCGCTCATTCAGCAAAGCTTTCAGTCCCGACCCCGTAATTGCTTGTTTGGCCTGAGCGCGTGACAGCTTACGGCCGGCTCCGTGGCTGGCTGAATTGAGTGCCTTCGGATTGCCAAGTCCGCGAACAATGTAGCCCGGATCGGCCATGGAGCCGGGAATTATACCGAGTTCCCCCACGGCCGCGGGCGTTGCTCCCTTACGGTGGACAATTACCTCCCGGCCGTCCGGCAGTTCATCCT
>JAUIIF010000267.1 GCA_030431945.1 Bacteroidia bacterium
TCGGCGGAATACCTGGGCATGGCTTACGGCCCGGAGTGGCACGGCTGGCTGGAGGAGGACGGCACGGCCAACGTCCTGAGGCGTTAGTTTACAGGCGGCCGGCAAGCTTTTTCTCCTGACGGACCCTTTCCCTTCCACCAGCGGCCGCGCCCACTTATTCCTGCTTCAGGCGGCGGAAGGCAGGCCGATGCTGCGAAAAAAAGTAGCCGGTTATCGCAGGATTCGGAACTTACCGTAGTCCAACACCTGAATAACGTCCGTAAATGGCCGAACTGAGCGACCGTGAATTATTGGCAAACATGGCTACTGGCGATGCGGCGGCCCTGCGCGAGTTGTACGCCCGGCTTGCTGACCGGGTGTACAATACCGCCATCAGTCATGTACAAGTAGCGGCCGAGGCAGAAGAGATTACGCAGGACGTTTTCACCAAAGTCTGGCGGAACGCCGCCGGCTTTAACGGCGACAGTCAGGTGAGCACCTGGGTGTACCGCATTACGGTAAACACGGCCCTGACGGCACTGAAGAAACGCCAGCGCCGCACCTTTTTCGGGGCGTTGACGCAGGCCAACGACCCGCCGGATTTTCAACATCCGAATGCGCTCCTGGAGGAAGCCGAGCAACACCGGGCCCTCTTCGCCGCGATCTATCAATTGCCGGATCGCCAGAAAACGGCCTTCATTCTCAGCTTCGTGGAGGAACTGCCCCGCCAGGAGGTGGCGGAGGTAATGAGCACTTCCCTGAAGTCCGTAGAAAGCTTACTGATGCGGGCCAAGCAAGGGCTGCGCGTGGCCTTACGAACCGAACACCCCTACCGGGGAAAAACCAAACAACAGTGATATGCCCAATCTTGAAAAAAATAAGCTGGAGGATGCCTTGGAGCACCTCAAACGGCTGCCGCGGGCGACGCCGCCGCCTGAACTACTAGCAAGAATTGAAGCGGGCCTGACCATGCCTGCAGCTAAAGTCATTCCGCTGGGGGAATGGCGAAAAATAGTCGCTGCCGCCCTGGTAATCCTTAGCCTGAATGCCACCGCAATGGCCTACTACCTGAGCAGTCAGGCCACTGATACGCCCCGTACGGAGTACGCGGAGACCAAACTTATTTCCGACTACCAACTCTACTACTAATGGAGCCACTTAAATTCTATCGTTGGGCGACCTGGAGTCTTCTGGCTCTCAACGTGGCCGTACTAGCTTTCTTTTTATGCTTTCCGCCGCCGCTTCCGGGGGCGGGCCCTCCCAGGCAGGCACCGGCAGCACTGAAGCTGGACGATGGGCAAGAAGAAAAATTCCTCGCTTCCGTCAGGGAGCACCGGGATAAAATTCAGCAACTTAGTCAGCAGCAAAGTGAATTACTGCAAACCTACTTCTCCCCGCTCTATGCAGAAGCCGAAACGGGGAGATTACCTACGCCTCCCGCACAACTTGCGGTACTGGAGCAGGAAAAAATAGCGGCTACCTATCAACACTTCCTGGAGGTGGAAAGCCTGCTGCAACCCGCACAAAAGGCTGCTTTCCCTGGCTTCGTCAAAAGTGCACTGCGCAATATTTTTCAGAAGAAAAACACCCCCCGTCCGCCGGATGGGAGAAAAATTACTGACGGAAATCAAGAGAGGTATTAAAACCGGTGTATACAGAGGTCTGCTGTTTCCAGCAGGAAAATTTCGCGCCTTCCGAATTTCTCTGACCTGCGCTAAAAGCTTGGCTATACCCGCTCCAGGAGGATTGGTGGGCTCCCCTGCGCGTCCCACTGGCACAGGTACAGGTTTTCGTCTGCATCTACGCAGACATCGTGGCCGTGGTGAAAAAGGTGGTGCACTGCGGGATCCTGATACATCGGCTGCAGTTTACCATCCTGATACACCGGGGCCGTTCCACCGGCATTGGAGACGACCTGATTGTCCTTATCCAAAATCGTGATGTAGCCATTATGTTTCTGCCGCACTTCCCCGGTAACCGTGTTTGCGAAGCAGACACCGGCCAACAGGTTGTCTCCGTGCAGCACCGGGCGGCACACGTAAGCGCCGGGCAGGGTTACCTGTTCGATGAACTTGCCTTCGAGGGTGAAAAACTTAAAAGCCTGATCGTTCCGGCTGGTCACCACCAACCTGGGAGCTTCGGGTTGCCGCAGGTCGATGGCTACGCCGTGTGCCTGGTGCAGATTGTACCGGGTGTCTGCATTATCCTGCCCGCCGAAATGCTGGATGTACCGGCCGTCAGCATCGTACCGGACAATGTAGTTGGAGCCGTAGCCATCGGCTACGTAAATATCTCCGTTGGGGGCAACGGCCGTCTCCGTGGGGTGGTAGGCCATCCCGGGCGCGTAAACGCCGATGGTTTGCGGATGGCCGAGCTGAAAAATAACTTCCCCGTTCAGGCGGGTTTTCGTTACGCTCCCCGGCTGGTTGCGCCAGCGGCCCTGGCGATCGGCATGACTCCCCGTATCACAGATAAAGAGGGTTTCTTCATCACCCTCATCAAAAATGGTGAGCCCGTGCCCCGCAGGGTAACGGTAGCCCCAACTATCAATCACTTTACCAGACCGGTCAAAGACGAGCACGTTGTTGGCCGGATGATCCCCCAACAGGTACAGCTTACCACTCCGGTCAGTAACCATCTCGTGACAATTAAGGAGCGGATATTGCCGGGGAGATACTTTTGCCCAGTCAGGGCGAACCCGGTACCGGTAATCGCCCTGACCAACGATGAGTGCTTCCCGGGCGGCGGATTTTCCCGTCAGGATATTGGGCATGGCCAGCGCTGAAGCTGCGAGGGTGGAAGTACGGAGGAAGTCTCTTCGTTGCATGATCTGATCGGTAGGCCATAAAGCTAAGCCTTCCTCTTCGTACTTTTGGTAAGCTCCTGCGCCCTTTTCCGCCCGCTGGCGGGAAAGATTCCTCCTCAGCAACGTGGCTAAACGGGGGGCGTTTCGAAAACCTTTCCCCGCAGGCCCACGGGTGGTCATTGCACCGCGAACGGTTGGGTGGGGCTCACTGATAATGATTTTATTGTCCTGTCCTTCATGCGTCGTTCCCGGTTACTTCTCCTTTTTCTCGCAAGTGTCGCCCTTTACTGGCTCACTACCAGCTGTGGTGGTCGTGAGCGCGGCGAAGTAAGTTTTGCCCGGGATATTCGTCCGCTGCTGACCGCCAGGTGCATGTCTTGCCACGGTGGCGTGCGCCAGCTTGGCGGCCTGAATTTACTCTTTGAAGAAGGGTTTTATGACACCTTGCGGTCGGGGGCTGTAGGCATTGTCCCCGGCGATCCTGACCACAGTGAAATTTACCTGCGGGTTACCGCAGACGGGGCCGGAAAAGTGATGCCGCCCACAGGCGCGCGCCTGAGTGAGCGGGAAACGGACCTGATCCGGCAGTGGATAGCCGCCGGAGCGCCCTGGGAGGAGCACTGGGCTTACGTGCCACCGGTAAAGGCAGCCCCGCCCGAAGAGGGCCTGCACCCGATCGATGCGTTTGTGCGGGCGCCTTTGCCTGCCCTCCACCTCTCCCCCGCACCAGCGGCCGCGCCCACTACTTTACTGCGGCGGGTTTACCTCGACCTCATCGGCCTTCCGCCGCCCCTGGAAGTCAGCAGGGCATTCGCCGCCGCCCCGGGTAAAGAAGCTTACGAAAAAATCGTTGACGACTTACTGGCCTCACCGCATTTTGGCGAACGCTGGGCCTCCTTCTGGCTCGACCTGGCCCGTTACGCCGATTCGCAGGGCTACCAGAAAGATCACCTACGCCCTACGATGTACCTCTACCGGGACTGGGTGATTGATGCCTTCAATCAGGACATGCCGCTGGACAGTTTCACGATCAGGCAATTAGCCGGCGATTTACTTCCCGAGCCAACGGACCAGGACCTGCTGGCGACCGCCTTCCACCGCAATACCATGACGAATGACGAGGGGGGCACCGACGATGAGGAGTATCGCGTCAAAGCAGTGCTGGATCGGACCAACGTAACGATGGAGGTCTGGCAGGGCGCCACCTTCGGTTGTGTACAATGCCACAGCCACCCCTACGACCCCGTTCGCCACGAAGAATACTATGCCCTGAAGGGGTATTTCAATAATACTGCGGACCATGACCTCACCTCCGATTTCCCGCGCCTTCCCTTACAATCAAGGGCGCGGACGCAGGTGCTGGCCCAGCTGGAAAGCAAGGTAAAGACCACCAAGCTCTCCGACGCCGCCATCGCCGAACTGGAGGCCGCCATCGCCGAACTTGCACGCCCGCTGCCCGTCCCCGTAATGCAGGAACTCCCTGATTCTTCGGCCCGGGTTAATCGTTTGTTCACCCGGGGCAACTGGTTGATGGAAGCGGACACGCTGCTGCCGCAGCCACCGCACGCTTTCGATAAAACGGACAAAAAATTTGTCCCTAATCGCCTGGGCCTGGCCCAGTGGCTGGTCGACGAAAAAAATCCGCTGACCGGCCGCGTGCTCGTTAACCGCATCTGGGCCGAATTATTCGGCCGGGGAATCGTTACAACCGTCGAGGACCTGGGCGTGCAGGGAGCAAGTCCTTCCCACCCGGCCTTGCTGGACTGGCTCGCCGTCCACTTCACCCAGGAGCAAGGCTGGCGCCTCAAGGCTTTACTGCGTACGATTGTCACCTCTGCCACCTACCAGCAGCGTAGCCGCCTTACCGCCCTGGCGCTGGAGCAGGACCCCGAAAACCGCTGGCTGGCCCGGGGGCCGCGCTTCCGGCTGAGTGCGGAACAGATCAGGGACCAGGCCCTGTCCGTAAGTGGTCTCCTTAACCCCGAGGTTTACGGCCCCAGCGTCATGCCCTACCAGCCGGAGGGGGTGTGGAACGTCATCCGGCAGGTGGCCCGCTGGCGTAAAAGTCCGGATGCCCAGGCGCATCGCCGGGGCCTGTATACTTTTTACCGTCGGGTGAGCCCCTACCCCACCATGTTGCTCTTTGATGCCCCCACCCGGGAGCTTTGCGTCTCGCGGCGCATCCGGACGAACACCCCCCTCCAGGCCATGGTGACGTTGAACGATCCCGTCTTCGTTGAAGCCGCTGCAGCGCTGGCCGACCGGGTACAGCAAGCCAGGCCTCACCTTCCGCGCCAACAAATCAGCCTGGCGTACGAGCGGGCCACGGCGCACCCGCCGGACAGCTTCCAGCTACAACGACTGGCAGCACTTTACCAGCAAAACCTGGCCAGCTACCAACTCGTCCATGATTCCATCCCTCCGGAAACGGCCGCGCTGGAAACGGTTTGCCGGGCGATTCTTAATTTGGACGAAGTATTGGTAAAACGCTGACCCATGAACCAACTACAAAAAGAATGGTGGACCCGTGAGCAGAGCTATCTGAC
The DNA here is from genome assembly GCA_030431945.1 of Bacteroidia bacterium. GTDB lineage: Bacteria > Bacteroidota > Bacteroidia > Chitinophagales > Saprospiraceae > Neolewinella. The sequence continues at coordinate 5,332 of JAUIIF010000267.1, forward strand.
GCGCCGCCAGCTGTTTCGCAGTGCGGCTTTCGGGATCGGAAGCATGGCCCTGGGCACCTTGGGGTGCACGGCGCCGCCGCCTTCCGCAGACCCGGTTGGCGACGTGCTGGCCCGGGCCCTGCACCTGGCACCACGCGCCCAACGGGTCATCTTTTTGCACATGGCCGGCGCCCCTTCCCAGCTGGAGCTTTTTGATTATAAGCCCGAACTGGCCAAGTTGAATGGAAAGCCTTGCCCGCCTTCCTTTTTGCAGGGTAAGCGCTTCGCCTTCATCCGCGGCGTACCGGAAATGCTGGGGCCACAATTTTCATTTGCCCAGCACGGCGAGAGCCGTGCCTGGGTATCGGAGTTGCTGCCGGAATTCAGTAAGAAAGTCGATGAGGTTACCTTCCTGAAAGCCGTGACGACGGAGGAATTCAACCACGCGCCGGCACAGCTATTCCTGCACACCGGCAGTACCCAACCGGGGAAACCATCCTTCGGGTCGTGGGTTACCTACGGGCTCGGAACGGCAAATGAAGACCTGCCGGGCTTCATCGTTCTGGTTTCCGGGGAGTCCGCGCCCAGTGGTGGTAAGAGCCTCTGGGGCAGTGGTTTTCTGCCCTCCAATTACCAGGGCGTAGAATTCCGGTCGCAGGGAGATCCGGTGCTTTACGTCAACAACCCCAAGGGTGTTTCCCGGGAGGTTCGGCGGCGAACACTGGACGCCATCGGCGACCTGAACCGGCGCGAATACGAAGAAGTAGGAGACCCCAACGTCCTGGCCCGCATTGAGCAGTACGAGCTTTCCTTCCGGATGCAGATGACGGTGCCGGAGGCAACGGACGTGAGCCAGGAACCGGACTACATCCACGAACTCTACGGCACGGAACCGGGCAAGACCTCCTTTGCCAACAACTGCCTGCTGGCCCGGCGGCTTGTGGAGCGCGGGGTGAGGTTTGTTCAGTTGTATGATTGGAGCGCTTAAGGCCACTCTTGAGAACCTTAGGGAGCATGGCCGAAGAGCCTGAGCACACTCTTATGGCCCCTTGAACATCATTTGAGAGGATATAGCGCTGAATCTCATTCATAAATGATGCTCCATCAACATCGAGCTTATAAGAGAGTTTAAAAAATCTTTCGATTGCAATTGTAATTCCCACCGCCCACACGATGAAAATAACAACCA
>JAUIIF010000268.1 GCA_030431945.1 Bacteroidia bacterium
GACCAGAATTGTGCTGAATGGTAGGAAAATTGTGCTGACTGGATCCCGGAAAATTACCAGAGACGCAATTCCTCCTCGCTACGGCAGATGGGCCTTCGGCCTAAGCAAAACCTTATTGATCGTACGTTCCGTGTTTCTAGCTGCGTACACTATTTACTGCCGGACTCGCCGGATTAGCAAATCCGTTCCTACCTTCACCATTCACTCAATGCTGTAGCTATCACTACTTTTTCCATTACGACCTTCGAAGGATTCGAAGAACTACTTTCCGCAGAAATTGCCGCCCTGGGCGGTGAAGACATTGAGGTTGGCCGCAGGGTCGTTCATTGTAATGGGGATAAGGACTTCCTGTACCGGGCAAATTTGCAGCTGCGGACCGGACTCCGGGTCCTGGTCAACCTGGCGGAATTCACCGCCAACGATGAGCAGGCCATGTACGATCAGCTCTATGCCATCGACTGGACACCTTACCTGGCCCAGGACGGTAATTTATGGATTGACGCCAACACTCAATCCGATTATCACCGGAATGCCGTCTACCTCAGTCAGCTGTTTAAAGACGCCATTGTGGATCAGTTCCGGGATAAAACCGGGGAGCGGCCGAGTGTCAGTAAAGAGGAGGCGGACCTGACGCTGAACCTGCACGTCACCCGTGCCAATGAGGTGAGCGTCAGCCTGAACAGTTCGGGAGACGGGCTGCACCGGCGGGGTTATCGCCGCCGTACCGGCGGCGCGCCCATTAACGAAGTTTTGGCGGCCGGCTTGCTCTTGCTGGCGGAATACGATGGAGAAGTCCCCTTTGTCGACCCCATGTGCGGCTCCGGTACCATTGTTGCGGAAGCGGCCATGATTGCTGCGCACCAGGCTCCCGGTTTACACCGTAATTTCGGTTTTGAACGTTGGCCGGATTTCGACCCGGCCTTGTGGTCTTCCATCCGCCAGGAAGCCCTGGTTGCCCGGCGGACGCCCCCCTGCCCCATCGTAGGCTCCGACATTGAGGAACTGACCGTCAGCCTGGCAAAAATCTCCATTGATCGTACCGGCTTACTCCGGCACGTTGACCTGCGCAGTCAACCCTTCGAGCAGTTGCAGCAACCGGCCCCGGATGGGTTGCTCATCACCAACCCGCCGTACGAGATGCGACTCCAGACGGGAGATATTGAAGGTCTCTACACCATGATCGGAGATACCCTCAAGCAGAACTGGAAAAGCTACACGGCCTGGATCATCACGGGAAGCCCGGCGGGGCTTAAGTCCGTCGGACTAAAAACCAGCCGGCGTATTCCGCTGATGAACGGCCCCATTGAAGTCCGCTACGTAAGGTATGATCTCTACGAGGGCAGCAAAAAAGATAAGGGGGAGGCACCTACTGCTCCATAACCCTCTTCCCGGCACCGGCGCCCGCGCCCTTCTGTTGTAGCATCCTGGCACCTTACCCTGCCTCTTCGCCCAGCATCCAGCGTTCCATTTCCCAGAGCATGTGGAGGATGGACTCTTCGGCGGCGTAAGAATGGTCTTCGTAAGGCAACAGACAAAGTCTGGCCCGCTTACCCAGTGAATTCAGGGCCGCAAACAGGCGTTTACTTTGCACGGGATAAGTACCGGAATTAGCGTCTTCTTCGCCGTGAATCAGGAGGAGGGGCGCATCAATTTTGTCCGCGTGGACAAAGGGAGAAAGTTTGATGTACGTATCCGGCACTTCCCAGAAAGAGCGTTCTTCGGCCTGAAAGCCGAAGGGGGTCAGGGTTCGGTTGTAGGCGCCGGAGCGGGCGATGCCGCCGGCAAACAGGTCGGTGTGGGCCAGCAAGTGGGCGGTCATAAAAGCGCCGTAGCTGTGGCCCCCGACGAAAATCCGCTCCGCATCGGCCACGCCCATACCCACCAATTCCTCCACGGCTGCCCGGGCGTTCATTTGTACTTGCTCGATGAAGGTTTCGTTCGGCTCTTCTTCTCCTTCGCCGACAATGGGCATGGCGAAGTCATCAAAAACGGCAAACCCGGCGGCCAGAAACGGGAGGGGGCTGAGGGGGCTAATCCGGGTAAACTGATGGGGGCTCGTGGTTACCTGCCCCGCCTTTTCCGCATCCTTAAACTCTTGCGGATAGGCCCACATCAGGACCGGCAGCGGGCTCGATTTACCGCGGACGAAATCGAAGGGGGTGTGCAAGTCTCCTGAAAGCTGCACGCCATCTTCCCGGGTGTATTTTACTTTTTCGAGCTTTGCGTCCCGGAGTTGGGGATAGGGGTGTTCAAAATCCGTCAACTGGATTTCCGTTCCGGAATCCAGGTGGCGCAAAAAGTAATTCGGCCGTTCGGTTACCTGCTCCCGCGCGAGGATGAACCAGTCCGGGTGCTCATCCAGGAAAAACAGGGGGCGCTCGAAAAAGGGGGGGCTGGATTGCCACAACCTTTCCGTTTGTTTGGTCTCGAGATCGAAGGTATCAATGAAGGGCTGGCTTCCCGTTTCCGCGTGTCCCTGGCCCAGCAGTACCATTTTCTTGCCGCCATCGCGGGTGAGCAACACCGTATGATCGTTCCGCAGGGTGATGCTGGTGAAGCTGCCGGGGTCGCCGTACTCGTCTTCCCAGTTATGATCATGAATCACTTCAGGCGTCTTTTCCGGTTGGTCCGGCCACCAGCGGCGGGTTACCTGCCGGCGTTCCTTCCAGCTCCAATCAAGGACCAGGGCCAGGTCTCCCCTGCCCCACCGCACGGCCCCAAAACGCAGGGGTAACTTAACGCTTGGCTGAGGTTCTCCGGTAAAGGGAGCATTGAGGTAGAACAGCTGATCACGGGTCTCAGCGGCTACTCTCGGGTCCCCCCCGTCCTGGGCTTCCGTCCAGTAGATCTGGGCGGGATGATCGCTTCTCCAGGTGAAGCGCCGGCGCTGGGTTATTACGGAGCCGAAGGCCGGAGGCAGGTGTTCCATGGCGGGCCGGCGGGCTAATACTTGCAGGGTGTTTCCGTCAGCGTCAAGTACCTCTACCCGGTCGGCGAATTTTTCGTAGGGAACGTTGAAACTGAAAGGTTCTTCAACCAGCGTCATCAGGTAATACGCTTTGCTGGGAGAGGAATGGAGGCCGGAAATAATGCCGGGTTTGCCCCATTTTTTCTCGGTTCCGGTCGTCCAATCCACCATCCACAACTGCCCCTGGGCGTAGTGCCGGAAGAGGTTGACGTCGTGTTGGCTTTCCAGTAAATTCGTGTACGTTCGGTTACTTCCTTCCTGCCCGGAGGTAGCCTGAACCTTCGGCCCGATCTCTTCGGGTTCCAGCGGTGGTGGCGACAGACCTTTAATCCGGCGCTTGACCAACATCCGTTCATCATCGACAAAATCGTAGGGCAAACCACCAAGGCTGTTGTTAATGTCCGCTCCACCCAGCGGGCGACAGACTAAAGTATCACTGGGGCAACTCCATAACTGCAAGCCGCGGGGGGTATTGAGGCAAAAGGCAATACGCGTACCGTTTGGGGACCAGCTGAACGCGCGGAAAGTGGCTCCTGCGGGAACTCCGACGAAGGGTTGCACTTCGCCGGTCTCCAGGTTACGGAGACGAGGGCTCCAGTAACCACGGTGACCGTAGGGGGAATAAGTTTCCGGGTTTATCTGCCGGCCGGCCAGCTTAAGTTTTGGCTCCCGCAGCTCATCAATCGAAGGGTAACTCGGTCGGTCTGCCATCAGAATCAGGTGACGAGCCGGACCGAATAGCATTAAGGGGTCTGGTTTTAGGTTAACCAGTGCTGCCACTGCGGGCGATGGACTTTGATAACGCAAAAGAGACGGGAATCTTGTAAAATTAGAATAGCCTTTCCTGCACCAGGAAAGGAAAATCGGAACAGCCGGTTAGAGCCGCTCGCGGGGAAATAAGGTTGCGGGGACGGAAGGGTTATTCCTCGTCATACTCCGGATCGACCGTATCAATAACAATATTACTGAAACTGTAGTCTGCATATTTTTCCAGGTGCGAGAACTCCAGGCGTTCCGGCCAGTTGTCGTCGGGAATCCATTCCTCCAGGAGTGTTTCGAGGATGGGGACGAAATTGTCTTCCAGCCAGTCATCCGCTTCCTCAATATCATCAAAATCCGGCAAGAGGTAGACGCTTGCCAAATCACTAGGGTCGTCAATATCGACTTCTTCTGCCAGGCTGGGCTCTTCACTAATGGCCCATTTCAACAACGCCTCGCTGGGCGAAATAATGAGGGCGACCCGGTTAATATCATAGAGTTCCATAGTAGGCGATGCTTTTACTTAAGCACAAGATAGAGTCTCTGCAGTCATAAAACGATGAAAATAGTAATCGGCGGGTATCTGCACCGAAATGCGGGGAAAAATTGGTCGGGGCTGTCGGACACAACAGCGGTAAAACCCGTGAAAATTCCAGCCAGGCAAACCAATTGGCTCTTTTGGTGACTAAAGGTTACTTACCGAAGATGTTTTTATTCGCATCGTCGTCAGTCATTAGCTGATAGATTTCTTGTCCCCTGCGGTAAAAAGCCTCGATCTGGGCACTTGGTATCAACATTCCCTTACGGTAGAAGAGCAGGTAAAACCCCAGGCCTTCCATGGACCATCCTTTGTTAAGGGTAAAATAGTTGAGGACTTCGTCGGTAAAGTGATGACGGATGTATTCTTCATCCGCTCCCGTCAGGCGGTACTGCCCGGAGAACTTCGGGTAGCGTACGAAGTCAATATCCTTGAAGCCAAATAATTCGCCCAGTTTATGCGCCAGGGTTTCTGGTTGCAACCAAAGTTGCGGCAGCCCCAGCTGGCCACTTTGGAGGAAAAATACCGTCTGGAACTCACGGTTTTCGGCCCTGGAGCCCAATCCCCGCTGAAAACTATAGTCAAAGATAGAAATGTCAAATTCCATCAATCCATCCTGCCGGCGCATGACGCGCTCGATCTTTTTATCCCGTCCACTACTGAACAGGTGAAAATCCTGGAGTTGCGCCAGCAAGCCAAAGTCATCTTCTTCGTGGAAGGTAAAATCAAGTTTATTGGCAAGCGCAGCCATATTTCGGCGGCGGTAAGGATGTACCATGAAGTTATTCGTCAGTAGTGCAGGAGAAGATACGGAGTTGGCAAGGTACGACGTTCCCTGGTTTCGGGTGCGTGCGCCCTTAAATCAAAAAAGCCCCACCTCCGAAAATGGAAGGCGGGGCTTTTTTGGAGTGGGGTTAAATCAATTATTTACCGCCACCGTTGTTGAACAGGCCTTGATCCTGGGTAGGAACTGCTGCGGGCTCCGCCGGCTTAGGCGTTACGTTGCCTTTGATGGTCAAGATGATGGGCTCATCACCTGCGTTGGTCGTCAGCGTCACGCGCTTACGGAACTGACCCAAACGGTGCGTATCGTAGCGAACCTTGATCTCGCTCGTTTCACCGGCGGGAACGGGTGCCTTGCTGTAGCTAGGTACCGTACAGCCACAAGATCCACGTGCATTGGTAATGAGGAGGGCTTCCGTTCCCGTATTCTTGAACTTGAATACGCGGTAAGGATCTGCATCCTGCTCAATGGTACCGTAATCGATCTCCAGTGCTTCAAAAGTCATTACCGGGCCGTCGGCCGGCGTCATTTCAGCAGCAGTTTCAGTAGTTGGGGCAGCTTTGGTCTCAACCTGAGCCTGCAGCGTGGTTGCTAAGCTACAAGCAAGTGCGATAAGGAGAATAAGTTGTTTCATGTGGATCAATTTTCTTGAATGACAAATATAGGCACAAAACCGGGCTGACCGGTATAATGAGCTGTTAATGGAGGTGCGCGCCAGGGGGGCGCTGTTCTCATAACGGATTTGAGACGAAAAGGTGGGCAAAGAGTAACCGGTTTCTTGTTAAGGCTTTGCAAAAATTTGGATCCGTAAAAGAAAAAAGCCCGCTCAACATTGTTGAGCGAGCTTTTTAAGTGGAGAATACCGGAGTCGAACCGGTGACCTCTTGCATGCCATGCAAGCGCTCTAGCCAGCTGAGCTAATCCCCCAGGTAGAGCTGCTTAATTACTTAAGCGGACGCAAAGATATACTTGTCAAGTGAAATGTCAAATAGTTAGGGAAAAGTTTCAAAAAAAAATCAATTCCGAAGTAGTCAGGGAGCAATGGCCTGTCCGCTCAGGCAACTTCTACTTGCTTGTTTTTCCTGTTTTTACGGGCCATTTTCTTGGCTTCCCTGGCGGCTTTCTTTTCGGCTTTCTTTCGCTCTTTCTCCGTCATTTGGTAACCGATGATGTGGAGGTCGCTGCGCTCGCGCATCACGATACCGGCAGTAACGGAAGTCACCAGTGGCCCCAGGACCGTGCCGAACAACGGCACCTTCAGCATCAGCATCAGGGGCAGGCCCAGGCCGAAGCAAATGCCCAGGTAATTGCTGTAGAGATTACGGCGGCTCTGCGCGATCGTCAGCCCGAATTGCTCGTTGTAGTTGTCCGCAATTACGTACCCCAGCATCGTTGCGTTGACGTAGAGGGAGAACAGCCAGAACAGCCACCCCCCGATAAAGTTATCCG
>JAUIIF010000269.1 GCA_030431945.1 Bacteroidia bacterium
CAAGCTTCGAGCTTCGAAGCTTCGGTAGCTAACGAAGGTAACAAGTCCGAGCAGGCAACTGCAGTAGGAAAGCTTGTTGCGGAGCGTGCTGCTGAAAAGGGAATTAGCAAAGTCCTCTTCGATCGGGGAGGATATCTGTTTCACGGACGGGTCAAGGCGCTGGCTGAAGGCGCCCGCGAAGGAGGCCTTAAATTCTAAATAGCACTACAATGGCTGATAACAGAAATTCAGGTGGTGGTGGAGGCCGCAACCGACGCGATAACGACCGCCGCGGCGGACGCAACGACAAGCAGCAAGGCACTGAGCCGGAACTGCGCGAAAAAATGGTGGCCCTTAACCGGGTAGCCAAAGTAACCAAGGGTGGCCGTACGTTCACCTTCGCGGCTATCGTAGTCGTTGGTGACGGAAAAGGTAAAGTAGGACACGGCATGGGCAAAGCCCGTGACATCTCCGAAGCCATCCAGAAAGCAACCGATAATGCCCGTAAGAGCATGATCAAGGTGCCGCTGCACAAGGGAACGATCCCGCACGAGCAGCTGGGTAAGTACGGTGCCGGCAAAGTATTGCTCAAGCCTGCTTCCGAAGGTACCGGTGTAATTGCTGGTGGTGCTATGCGTGCCGTACTGGATATTGCCGGTGTACACAACGTACTGGCAAAGTCTCAGGGCTCCTCTAACCCACACAACGTAATCAAGGCAACCATTGACGCGCTGAAGAAACTCCGCAGCCCAATGGAAATTGCCAAGCAGCGGGGTATTTCCATGGAAAAACTGTTCGAAGGGTAACACCTCCCGCTCCCCCTGCGGAGCTTCCGGTAACCCCATTCAAGTACAGTACAACAATAAATGAACATGGCAAAGGTTAAAATCACTCAGGTCAAAAGCGTGATCGATCGCCCGAAGAAACAGAAGGCAACGATCCAGGCCCTTGGTCTGAAGCGCATGCACCAAACCGTGGAAAAGGAGAATACTCCCGTTATCCAGGGTATGATCAAGGCAGTAAGCCACCTTGTTAAAGTAGAAGAGGCTTAAGGTTCGTTCGTCGGCCAGTGAGTGTTGGTTCAGGTCCGTCAGGACAAAATGACACTTTTCTGACCAACTTACCCTGCTGGTACGATAGTTGCCCTTGTTTGCACCTGCGTCCGCGCCCTACAAGCTTCCTAAAAAAATTAGTCCGTAATGGAACTGAATAATCTCAAACCAGCCGCCGGCGCTACGAAGTCCGGTAAGCGAATCGCTCGTGGACAGGGCTCAGGCCGTGGTGGTACCTCCACCCGTGGTCACAAAGGTGCCAAGTCCCGCAGTGGTTACAAGAGCAAGCGTAACTTTGAAGGTGGTCAGATGCCACTGCAAATGCGCCTGCCGAAGCGTGGCTTCAACAGCCCGAACCGTACGGAGTACGTTGCTTTCAACCTAGACCGCCTGCAGGCGATCAGCGAAAAGTACGGCCTTACGGAAATTACCCCAGCCGCTCTCTACGCTGCCGGAATCATCAAGAAAAATGATCTGGTAAAAGTGCTCGCTTCCGGTGAGCTCACGGCTAGCCTGACGGTAACGGCACACGCTGCTTCTGCTTCAGCTAAGGAAGCTGTAGAGAAAGCTGGCGGTTCTATCACCATCTCCTAAATACTAGATCCCATGATGAGGTTTTTTGAAACGCTAAAGAACATGTGGTCAATTGAGGAACTGCGCAAGCGGATTCTCTTTACCGTGTTACTGATTGCTATCTACCGTCTGGGTTCTTACATCGTACTTCCTGGTGCGGATGTGGACGCCCTGAAGGCGTCAATGGAAAATTCAGGTGGTGGTAATGACCTGCTGGGCCTGATTAACCTGTTTACTGGTGGCGCGTTTAACAACGCTTCCATCATGGCACTGGGCATCATGCCGTACATCACGGCAAGTATCATTGTTCAGTTGCTCGGCTTTGCCGTACCGTACTTCCAGCGCTTACAGAGCAAGGAAGGAGAGTCCGGCCGCAAGAAGCTAAGCCAGATCACCCGCGCACTGACGGTGGCCATTACCCTGGTTCAGGGTGCTGGATACCTCACTTACATCAAGAGCAACGGCGGTATGAGCTCCCTGGTAGACGAGTCCGTCTTCTGGCTCTCCGGCATCGTTATCCTGTCCACCGGTACCATCTTCGCGATGTGGTTGGGGGAGCGGATTACTGATCGCGGCATCGGTAATGGTGTCTCCCTCCTGATTACGGTAGGTATCATCGTTGGTCTTCCAACGGCGCTGGGCTTCGAACTGGTAGATAAATCTGACCGTCTCCTCCTGTTCGCCCTCGAAATGTTCGGCTTCTTCTTCGTTACCATGGTAACGGTGATGGTCGTAACCGGGGTGCGTAAGATTCCCCTGCAGTTTGCTAAACGCATGGTGGGGCGCGGACAAGGTGCGGCTCCCAGCCGTACGGAACGTGACTACATTCCGCTGAAAGTAAACGCTTCCGGAGTTATGCCGATCATCTTCGCGCAGGCACTGATGCTGCTGCCCGTAAGCCTTGCCGGCTTCGGTAGCAACGAAGCGCAAAGCAGCTGGTTGGTACAACAGTTCAATGACTTTACTTCCCCGCTCTACAACGTGGTCTACTTTATCCTGGTAGTGGTTTTCACTTATGTCTACACGGCACTGGTAGTGAACCCCGGTCAGTACACGGAGTACCTGCGTCGGCAGAACGCCTTTATTCCTGGTGTTCGCGGTGGTGCGGAAACGGAAGAATACATTGACGCAATTACGAGTCGTATCACGCTCCCGGGTTCTATTATCCTGGGCCTGATTGCCATCTTACCTGCTCTCGTAGCCGGAGTTGGGGTGAATACACAGTTTGCCATTTTCTTCGGGGGTACTTCCCTGATCATTATGGTGGGTGTTGTCCTCGATACCCTGCAGCAGATCGAAAGCTACCTGTTGATGCGTAAGTACGACGGCCTGGTGAAGGATGGTCGCCTGGAAGGTCGCAGCGGCGGTAGCCGGATGCAAAGCCTTGGTGCCGACTTCTAAACCGATCCCGTTACACCGATCTTCGGATCGTTGCTGTAATGGAATAAACGCCTCTTCCGCTTTGCGGGAGGGGCGTTTGTTTTAGTAGGGGAACGGATCCGCCGGCTGCAGGGGGTAATGCCAGTTGTTTCCACTGGGCAAGGTTAATAAAGAAAAACCAAGCTAAACCCCTTTCTGCTCGGTGTCGCGCAACTTTAGCCGCGCTTCCCAACCTGTAAAGGAGAACGATTATTACGATTACCGCATAAGCACACTTTCAAGCATGCGCCAAAAAATCTGGAAACTACTCGGTGATGCAGTTCGCGGTAAAGCTTTTGATCTGACTGCGATCAGTATCCCGAAAGCAATCGTACTGCTGGCAGTACCCATGATGCTGGAAATGGCCATGGAGTCGATCTTCGCGCTGGTGGATACCTTTTTTGTCGGGCAGATCGGTACCGAAGCTTTGACGACCGTAGGGCTGACCGAGGTGATGATGACCCTGGTGTACAGCGTAGCCATCGGGTTGAGTACTGCCCCTATGGCGATGGTCGCCCGGTTTATCGGAGAGAAAAATCCGCAAGCGGCGGGTAAGGCTGCCGGCCAGGCAATCATTATGGGAATTTTCGTCAGTTTACTCATTGCCCTGCCGGGTATGCTGTATGCGGAAAAACTCCTGGCGCTCATGGGCGCCAGTGAGACGGTAATTGCCGAAGGGGTGGGGTACACCCGGATCATGTTTGCCACGAACGTGGTCATAATGTTGCTCTTCGTAATCAACGGGATCTTCCGGGGGGCGGGAGAAGCAGCGCGTGCCATGCGGGTGTTGTGGATTGCGAACGGGATCAACATCGTGTTGGACCCGATCTTTATTTTTGGGATAGGTCCTCTGCCCGGCTTTGGTGTGGAAGGTGCGGCGATCGCTACGTCAATTGGTCGGGGGGTAGGCGTGGCGTATCAGTTGTACTTGCTGTTTAGTGATCGGTCGGTCATTAAACTGGGGGCCAGGGCCTGGATCATTGACTGGGCGATGCAGCAGCGGATTGGGCGGATTGCCTCTACCGGAGCCTTTCAGTACCTCATTGCTTCCGCCAGCTGGGTGTTCCTGATGCGCATTGTCGCTAGCTTTGGTGACGCCGCCGTGGCTGGTTATACCGTGGCTATTCGCCTGATCATCTTTACCCTTTTACCCGCGTGGGGACTGGCAAATGCTGCCGCAACTTTTGTTGGCCAGAACCTCGGCGCTAAACAGCCCGAACGGGCCGCCCAGGGCGTGTGGACGACCCTGAAAGTGACCAGTATCTACCTGACCGTACTATCAGTCGGGTATTATGTTTTTGCGGGGACGCTGGTGCAAAGTTTTGCCCAGGAGGAAGCCGTCATCAGTTACGGTATCACCGCTCTCCGGGTATTTGCCATTGGTTACGTCTTCTTTGGGGTAGGCATGATTCCCATTCAGGCGTTTAACGGTGCGGGAGATACCCGCACACCCACCCTGGTGAATTTTATCTGCTTCTGGCTCCTGGAGATACCCCTTGGCTATTATTTCGGTGTTTCCCTTGGTTACGCAGTCGAAGGTGTCGTGTGGGCGGTAGTCGTAGCTGAGGTTATTCTTGGCGTGCTGGCGATCTACTTGTTCTGGCGGGGAAGTTGGAAAAATGCAGTGGTCTGAGGAACCGCTGCAAAGAATCCCTCTGTACCTGATCTCACTTTGTGCTCCCGGGGCAATCGCCCGGGCAGATCATCCGCTAGAAGCATCGCTGATCGGTTCAGGTTATACCTGAAAAAACTCTGTTGGGAGGGCCACCGTCCATCAAAAACTGATATTGTAAATTTATGGGATGAGTGATAAACATATTACTCAGGTAAAGCTTCGGCCTGCCATCCGTCAAAATCAATTTTCAGCTATGAGACTTTTTGTGATATTCTCCGTTTTATGTTTGGTTACCGGCTGCTCTCCGCAGCAGGAACCTGCCCCCCCGGCGGAAGTTGCTGCACTGGAAGATTACCATGACCTGTCGGCCAACGTTGCCGACCAATTCTCCGGCGGAGCTAAAATGATACCCATCACCACGCCCGTGGGAGACTTCAGGGTGTGGACCAAGCGGGTGGGCAATAACCCGGACGTAAAAGTCCTGCTACTGCACGGCGGCCCCGGTGCCAACCACGCTTACTTTGAATGCTTTGACAGCTATTTCCCCGGCGCAGGTATTGAGTACTATTACTACGACCAGTTAGGCAGCCGGTTGAGTGATGTTCCAACCGACCCGGAACTATGGACCATTGATCGCTTCGTTGACGAGGTGGAGCAGGTCCGCCAGGCCCTCGGCCTGGAACAGGAGAATTTTTACATCCTGGGGCACAGCTGGGGCGGAATCCTGGGCCTCGAGTACGCCCTGAAGCACCAGGACAAAATGAACGGCCTCATCATCAGTAATATGATGGTTTCCATCCCAGATTATAATGCTTACGCAGACAATGTCCTCGGGCCCCAGCTTGACCCCGACACCTTGGCCGCCATTCAGGCTTACGAAGCGGCCGGTGACTTTGACAACCCTGGGTACATCAGTACGATCACCAATAACTATTACCCCAAACACGTCCTCCGCCTGCCACTCGAAGAATGGCCCGAGCCCGTCAACCGCGGGTTTGATCAGCTTAACGCTCAGATTTACGTCGGTATGCAGGGCCCGAGTGAGTTTGGCATCAGGGGAAATGCTTCTTTACTGAACTGGGACCGGCGTCAGGACCTCGCCAAAGTAACCATCCCGGTCCTGACAATCGGCGGCCAGTACGACACGATGGATCCGGAGCATATGCGGCAAATTGCGGAAGAATTTCCTGATGGAAGTCACGTTCACTGTCCAACGGGCAGCCATATGTCATTCTATGACGACCAGAAGACTTACTTTGCCGGCGTCATTGACTGGATAAATGAGGTGGAAAGCAGGGAGGAGTAGCCGCAATGCAGCCTGAGCTGAAAAGTCTTAATGGTCAGAATAAGCAAAAGAAAATTATTCGCGCTTTGTCCTTCAGGACTCGTAGTCAAGCTTAGGCGGCAACCCGCTGCATTTTCTGCAGCACTTCCGCGTCGGCAACGGGGGCAAAAAGTAATTCACCCTGCCGGTCATCAACAATTTCCAGGCGAAGCTGCCGGGCCAACTCTTTGGCGAGGTTACCGAGCTGCTGTGCGTAGGGGAGGGAGTTCCCCTGTGCAGCATAATGGTCGATAATGCCGATACGAATCAGGTCGTACGGATCAACCCGGTTGATCAAATCCCGCAAGTCACACTTACTGGCTACTTGTTGGCCACGTATCCGTAGTTGTTCCCGGAGGTCCGCCATGGTACACCCTACGATCGTTTCCCGGCGAAAATGATTCCAGTATTCAGCGTTGCCACGCTTACGGGTATAATGGGCCAGGTGGCGGGTTTCAGCAGCCTTCTGGCAAGTCAGACGGGCCATCGCTTTCACCTGCTCCAGTAATTCCAGGGTTTCCGTA
>JAUIIF010000879.1 GCA_030431945.1 Bacteroidia bacterium
AGAGAGCAAACCCAGGTTGGCCGAATAGCCGGCATTGAAGACCAGCGCTGCCGGAAAACCGTGGTAGGCCGCGATCGAGGCCTCCAACGCGTGGCAGCTGTCGGCATCGCCGGAGATCAGGCGGGAGCCGGTGGCACCGCCGGCTTGTTCCGCTACAGCATCAGGCGGAGATAAGGCGCCGTGCCGGGCCAGGCCAAGGTAATCGTTCGACCAAAAGTCTATGCCTTCCACCGACCCCGCAAGCTGGCGGTACTGTCCCGCCGCCCGCAATTTCGCTAAGCGTTGTGCTAAAAAATCAGCCATGGCTCACCTGCTACCATTCCTCCATTTCGTGAAAAAGGCCCCACAGCTGGTCTTCCCGGGGGACGGGAGCAATGATCTTGACCAGCTCCTTTTTAACGGGGTGCATAAACTCCAGCGAACGGGAGTGCAGGTTGATGTTGCCGTCTTCGTTACGGTTGCGGTCGCCGTATTTCAGGTCGCCGCGAATGGGCGCGTCGAGCTGATCGGCCAGCTGTACCCTGATCTGGTGCGGCCGACCGGTTTCGGGCTTCACCTCCAGCAGGACGTTGCTGCCGAGGCGGCCGAGGAGCCGGTAATCCAGCTTGGCCAGTTTAGCCCCTTTGTGCCGGTTGGAGTCGGCTTTGGGCAGGATCTTACTGCGGTTCTTGGCCGTATCCTTATAGATGTACCCCTTCAGGGATCCCTCAATGGGATCCGGCTGGTGCGTGACGATGGCCCAGTAGGTTTTCTGGATTTTCCGGTCCTTGAACAACTCGTTCATCCGCGCCAGTGCCTTGCTCGTACGGGCAAAGATGATGACGCCGGAAACCGGCCGGTCGAGCCGGTGGATGGAGCCGAGAAAAACGTCTCCCGGTTTATTGTAGCGGAGTTTGATGTAATTCTTCGTCCAGTCCATCACGGTCGTATCGCCCGTGCTGTCGCCCTGGCTGAGGATACCCGCAGGTTTATTGACGGCGATGAGGTGATTGTCTTCAAAGAGGACCTGCAGCTGCATGGGGAGGGATGGTTTTGATCTTTTGGTCAGTTGCCGCAAAGATCGCATAAATACCGGTAGTTTCAACCAGCGGGTAAAAGGTTGGTTCTATTAGCTCAACTTATTAACTACCCCATGAAGTTAACGCTTGGTTACTCCCCCTGCCCCAATGACACCTTCATTTTTGACGCGATGGTACACGGGCGTATCGA
>JAUIIF010000270.1 GCA_030431945.1 Bacteroidia bacterium
CCCACCACCAATTTTCCGGTTGTTCCCCGGTGGCGAGACCTGCTGAAAACAAATGCAGACTTATTTTTGAAAATAAGTCTGAAAGCCTGTCCTATTCCGGCTTACTCAATCGTCATGGGGGTGTACTCTACTTTAGTTAACTGCAAAAACACCGACTTATGCAGGATTTTATGATGCTGTTCCGCAGCGAGAAGAACCCGGACTTCCACCCCTCCCCCGAAGAGTTGCAGGCGGAAATCAAGCTCTGGGAAAATTGGATCGGCGGCATTGCTGCCCAGGGCAAATTCCTTAGTTCCGAGGCCCTCGACTTTACCGGAAAAGTCCTGCACGCCGACGGAGCGGTGACGGACGGACCTTACGTGGAGGTAGAAGAAATCATCGGCGGCTACCTCCTGCTCAAGACCACCGACCTGGCCGACGCCCTGCGCCTGGCCGAAGGCTGCCCCGCACTGGCCAGCGGGGGGAAAGTCGAAGTACGTCCGATCATGAACCTCGGATAAACCGGCTATGCCCCTCCTACCCCAACTCTTCCGCACCGAGTACGGCAAAATCGTTGCCGTACTCGTGCGGTCGTTGGGCCCGGCGCGCGTGAGCGAGGCCGAAGACCTGGTCAGTGATACCTTCTTGCTGGCCGCAGAAACCTGGGGGATGAAGGGCCTGCCTGCCAACCCCACCGGGTGGCTTTACACCGTCGCAAAAAACAAAGCCCGGGACCTCCAGCGCAGGAACGGGCGCTTTCAAAGGAAGATTCAGCCGGAAATACAACGGACCACGGCCCTGACGGAAACAGTGGATTTTGACTTCAGCCCCACAGGGTTTCAGGATAGTCAGCTGCGGATGATCTTCGCCCTTTGCCACCCGGCCCTGAACACCGAAACCCAGGTAGCCCTCTGCCTCCGGATTCTGGGTGGATTCGGGATTGAAGAAATCAGTGCGGCCTTCCTCACCAGCAAATCCACGATCAACAAACGCCTGACCCGCGGTAAAGCCAGGCTGCGGGAAGTGCTGCCCGACCTGGAGTTGCCCCCACCCCCGGACTTATTGCCACGACTGGAAGGCGTTCTTACTACGATTTACCTCCTTTTCAATGAAGGCTACCACGCCACGGCAACCCCAATGACCTTCCGCCGGGACCTCTGCGCGGACGCTATCCGGCTGGCCCTCTTACTAACCAACAACGAGCGTACCAATCTGCCCCGCGTCAATGCCTTGCTGGCCCTGATGTGCTTTCAGGCTTCCCGTTTTGATGCCCGGCTAACCGCAGAAGGCGACCTCATTGCCTATACCGATCAAGACCGGAACAAGTGGGACCAGCGGCTCATCAAGCAAGGCAGCCACTACCTGCAACTGGCACAGGCGGACCGCAAGCCAGGTCGCTACCAGTTAGAAGCAGCCATTGCCTGTTTACACGCCCAGCCGCAGGAGCATCCTGAAAAATGGCCCGCCGTGCTCAGCCTGTACAACCAGTTATTGATGGTCCACTATTCGCCCGTAGCCGCGCTGAACCGTACGTACGCCTACGGGCAGGTGCACGGACCTGCCGCCGCCATTGCGGCAGCCCTTCAAATAGACCTGAAGGGCCACCTCAGCTATCACCTGCTGCTGGGGGAACTGTACCAGGAGGCCCGGCAGACCGAACAGGCCCGCGAGCACTTCGGCCAGGCACGTAACCTGACCAAAAACCCGGCCGCAGGCCGGTTCATTGAGGAAAAGCTGAAAAAATTAGCCTAGCGGTCTGTCAAGCCTGCACCTTGCGGGCTACACCCGTAAATTTTCAGCACGCTTCCGGCATTTTTCGGTTCTTTACCGGAAATCCAGGTTTTCCCCGGGCATTCCGTATTCGTCCGCTACCCCCTTCGCCATGCACTCCTTACTCCTCATTCTCCGCAACCAGCGGTACCTGGCTCCCGCCTGGGTCTTCGCTTCGTTGAACATCATCATGGGTACCTGGGCCCTGTACATTCCGGCCGTAAAGGAGCAGCTGGAGTTGGACGATGCCCAGCTGGGCCTGGCCCTGCTGGCTTTCTCCCTGGGCCTGTTGGCGGCCATTCCCTTTTCGGCCACCTTCATCAGGGTCGTCGGACTGGGGCGCGTTACGATCCTCAGTATCTGTGCCCTCGGTTTTGCCATGATCCTGCCACTACTGGCCAACAGTTTCGGCGAACTCTGCGCCTGCCTGTTTTTTGCCGGTGCCGTAAGCTCCCTGACGGATGTAGGCATGAATGCCCTGGTATCAGAGTTTGAAAAGGAAGACGACGCTCACTTTATGTCGGCCACCCACGGATTTTTCAGTATGGGGGGTGTCATCGGTGCCGGGGTGGGCAGCTTACTCATTCCGTTCTTTACCGCCCCGTGGCAACACGCCCTGGCGGTGGCTGGATTTATTTTGTTGACCAACGTCCTCCTGTCCGGCAACTACCGGCATGCCGTCAGTGCAGCAACGGAGCGGGGCGAAGGCGGCTTCAAGCTTGGCTTGCTGAAGCCGCTGCTGGGCCTGGCCGTCCTCAGTTTTATGGTCATGGGCAGTGAGGGTGCGATTGAGCACTGGAGTAAATTGTATATGCTTGACGTGGTTCAGATTGCCTCCGATCAGCTCGCGGGCTTCGGCTTCGTGGCCTTTTCGGCCACCATGATGCTCGGCCGTTTCCTGGGCGACGGCATCTCCAGCCGGTTCGGCCCGTTAAAAATCATCATGGGCGGAACGGCCCTGGCCAGTGTTGGCTTTATGGCAGTATTAACGGCGGGGTACTGGCCGGCCCTGGCGGGCTTTGCCCTCATCGGGCTTGGCTTTTCGGTCATTATTCCGGAGCTGTTTCGCATGGCGGGTAAAACCAAAGGCGTTTCCTCCTCAGAGGGCATTGCGCTCGTCGCCGGCCTGGGGTACGTCGGTTTTCTGGCGAGCCCGGCGCTGCTGGGCTTCCTGTCCAGTATCGGTACGCTCCGGCTGAGTTTTGCCGCCCTGCTTGGTTTTGCCGTATTAGCCTTTTTGATTGCGGCATTCCTGAAGCGCACCCGGCGCTAACGGGGCGCGGCCGCAGGTGCAGGGATGGTTGAAATTAATGAGAACGCCTTGCCGGTGCTGAAGGACGGCACCGTGGCCAACGATTCCCCCTGGCTCCTAAGATTCTTCCCCTGCACCTGCGCGCCGTCGCCCGGAAATGCAGCCTTTAGCCAACCCTCGCATCCCGTCGTACGTTACCCCACCGAACCCCAAAAAATAGTCCCTTGCACATCCTTGTTATTAACGCTGGCTCCTCCTCCGTAAAGGCTGCCGTCATCAACCCGAACACCGGAAAACGCCACCTGGAAATGTCGGCAGAGCGCCTGCTGGACCGCCCCGTCATCGAGTTTTCCGATGGTACCACGATTGAACTGGAAAATACCGGAACGGAACGGGCCATTGCCGTGTGCCTGGAAGCCCTGAAGGATAAACTGCAGGGTATTGACATTGCCGGTATCGGCCACCGGGTCGTTCACGGCGGGGAAGACTTTGACCGGGCCGTGCTGGTGGAGGAAGAAGTAGAGCGCAAGATCGAACAGCTCAGCAAGCTTGCCCCCCTTCACAACCCCGTCAATCTGCGCGGTATCCGCGCGGCCAAGGCCCTGTTTCCGGACGTTGACCATTTTGCCGTATTCGACACCGCTTTTCACCAAAGCCTTCCCCGCCGGGCCAAAACTTACGCCTTGCCCAAGGCCATCGCTGCCGCTCATGGCATCCGCCGCTACGGCTTTCACGGCACCAGCCATAAATACGTGGCGGCTACGGCGGCCAAGTTCCTGGGCGCAGAGCCCAGCGACCTGCGGCTGATTACCTGTCACCTGGGCAACGGCTGCTCCGTAGCGGCCATCGAGTTCGGCCGCAGCGTGGAAACGAGTATGGGCATGACCCCGCTTGAGGGGCTCGTAATGGGGACCCGCTCGGGGGATATTGACCCCGGCATCATCCACTACCTCCACGAACAGGCAGGAATGGACACCAAGGAAATTGATGCCCTCCTTAACCGCGAGAGCGGTCTGGCGGGCCTCTCCGGGGCCGGGAACGACATGCGGACGATCCTTGAAAAATCTACTGCCGGTGATGCCGATTGTCAGTTGGCCGTTCAGGTATTCACCCATCGTATCCGCAAATACATTGGTGCTTACGCCGCCATCATGGGCGGGGTGGACGCCATCATTTTCACCGGTGGCATCGGGGAAAACAGCCCCGTCATCCGGCACCGGTCCGCCCAGCGTCTTGACTACCTCGGCGCGATCATCAACGAGGATAAGAATCATTTTGGTAAGCTGTCGGACGCGGAGCCCGTGGTTGACTTCAGTATGAACCACAGCCGGGTAAAACTCCTGGCGGTAAAAACGGATGAGCAATTAGCCATCGCCCGGGAATGCGGCAAACTGATCGAAAAAGCCGACCGGGTCAACACCCTGCCCACCATTCCGGTCGCCATCTCGGCCCGCCACATTCACTTGCGTCAGGAAACCGTGGACGTGCTGTTCGGTCCGGGCCACGAGCTGAAGGTAAAAAAATGGCTTAGCCAGCCGGGGCAGTTTGCGGCGGAGGAAACGGTGACCGTTGTCGGCCCGCGCAATACCCTGGAGCGGGTCCGCGTGCTGGGGCCGGTCCGCAGCAAGGACCAACTGGAAATCAGCCGGACGGACGAGTTTTTTCTTGGTATCGATGCTCCCGTCCGGGAATCCGGAAAAGTGGAGAATACGCCTGGTTGCAAGCTGATCGGTCCGGCGGGCAGTTTCGACCTGGAGGATGGCGTTATTTGCGCCTGGCGGCACATCCACATGACGCCGGAGGACGCCGCAACTTTTGGCGTAAAAGACCGGGACATTGTGGAGGTGGCCGTTGGCAGCGGTGAGCGTTCGCTCACCTTTGGCAACGTCCTGATCCGGGTTTCCCCGAAGTACAAGCTGGAGATGCACATCGACACCGATGAAGGCAATGCTGCGGAGATCAGTGCAGGAGACGAGGGCGTACTTTTCGAGACCAGCCAGCAAGGCACGTTGCAGAAGCGGCGGGTACAGGCCTGAGCTTATTTCTTCGCCAGGGCCATCGCCTGCTCAATCAGCCCGATCATTTCTTTCCGGTACCCCTCGGTATCCGGCCCTACGGCTGCCCGGGCGTGCTGCAGGCAGGTTGCCCAGGTGGCACTGCCTTTGTGCTTGCTATCCGTCAGCAGCATGGCGAATTCTGCCACCGTGGCGGCCCAGCGAATGTCGTTGGAGGCGACTTCGTCAGGGTGATGGTTGGCCGCGACCGGGTAAGACTCCTTTTTAGAAGGGCCACCGGTATTTGGCTTGAACCGGAGCCGGAGGTAGCCGATGTAATTGGCCTTGGCGTATTTTTTGGTGGGTACCAGTTCGTACAAGACGGTCACGTTGTGCCCGGCGCCCATTTCTGCCGCGTCCTTGGTATCATCATCAAAATCCTCCTTTGCCAGCAGTCGGTTTTCGTAGCCGATCAGGCGGTAAGACTCGATGAATTGCGGATCGAATTCCAACTGCAGTTTCACGTCCTTAGCCACGGTGTAGAGGGTGCCGCCAAATTCGTTGACCAATACTTTTTTCGCTTCGGCCGGCGAATCGATGTAGCCGTGGTTGCCGTTGCCCCGGTCCGCCAGCTCCTGCATCATCCCCTCCTGGTAATTCCCCGTACCGAAGCCCAGTACGGTGAGGTAAATGCCACTTTCCCGTTCCTGCCCGATCAATTTCACCAGCGCCTCCTGACTGCTGGTTCCTACGTTAAAGTCACCATCAGTGGCGAGAATGATGCGGTTATTCCCTTCCGGGATAAAGTTTTCCCGGGCCGTTTTATAGGCCAGCTGGATGCCGGCACCGCCGGCGGTGGAACCGCCGGACTGCAGCCGGTCCAGGGCCGCCAGAATCGCCCCCGGGTCTTTGCCGGACGTAGGCGGCAACACCAGGCCGGCCGCCCCGGCGTAGACGACAATCGCTACTTTATCCTGCGGCCGCAGCTGCTGCGTCAGCAACTTCAGGCTCTCCTTCACCAGCGGTAATTTATTGGCGCTTCCCATGCTGCCGGAGACATCGAGCAGAAAAACCAGGTTGGAGGCCGGGACGTTTTCCGTGGCAATTGGCATGGTCCGGGCACTTACCCGGAGCAACTGGTTCTTTTCATTCCACGGGCAGGTAAGGTATTCAGTGCGCAGCGCGATGCCGTCCTTCGTCAGCGGGTCCGGGTCCTGGTATCTGAAATAGTTGATCATTTCTTCCGTACGTACCGCGTCAGCCGGCGGCAAGTCTCCTCCGTTGAGGAAACGGCGGACGTTGGCGTAGGCCGCCCGGTCCACATCCGTAGAGATCGTGGAAAACGGCTGGTCCTTGGCCCTGGTGAAACCATTGCGGGCGATCTTGTTGTAAGTCTCACCACGTTCCGGTTCCGGTGTCACGGACAAGCCCATCGCCCGGCCACGTACCATTTTGGCGGC
>JAUIIF010000271.1 GCA_030431945.1 Bacteroidia bacterium
TGCATTCCCGCTGATCAAATATGATTGCCCTGC
Source organism: Bacteroidia bacterium (assembly GCA_030431945.1). Taxonomy (GTDB): domain Bacteria; phylum Bacteroidota; class Bacteroidia; order Chitinophagales; family Saprospiraceae; genus Neolewinella. Next base: position 34 of record JAUIIF010000271.1, read on the forward strand.
GGAAGCTTCTTTTGACCTCAGGGTTGAGGTAGAACGCGCTAAAAGCAAGGCCCTTATATTAGTGGGAGTCTTTCAACAATAAACCCGACGGGGTATAAATCCTCGTCACAAAATCCTTTAATTATGGGCAAAGTCCTTAAAGTCATCGAAGTACTCAGTGAAAGTGGCGATAGCTACGAAGCGGCCATCAAAGCGGCAGTAGAGAGCACTGCAAAATCCGTTCGCCACATCCGTTCCGTTTACATCAACGAGCAATCTGCCACCGTGAAGGATGGCAAGGTGGATAAGTTCCGCGTTAACGTAAAGATCACCTTTGAGGTGGACATCTAGGTTTTACCAACCTGCACCTACAGTAAAGCCGCGGCTGGGATACCCCCAGTCGCGGCTTTTTGTCTACGGCCTTAGTGGTAAGGCTATTTGGCGGATAATCGCCGTACCAGTCGGTCCACCTGTTGTTCACGGCCGGCGGCGTAGCCAGTGAAAGATTGGACAATTTCCCCCTTTCCGTTCAGAACGTACATTTGCGGAATGCTCCGAAAGCCCAGTACGGACTGCAGTTTTCCATCCGTATCGACCAGGACATCATACTTCCATTTTTTGCGCTTAATCAGTGGCTTAATCCGGTTGATCATGTGACGTTGATCAACACTGATGGCCAGAAACTGCGCACCGTATTCATTTTCCCAGGCGTCCAGAAAAGACTTCATGTGGTCTAATTCCAGGTGGCAGGGTTGACACCAGGTTGCCCAGACTGCCACTACGGTTGGTTTACCATTGCCAATGTAGTCAGAAAGTGGGGCGACTTCCCGGTCCACCGTAATCAGGTCAGGCGTGGGGAATGCCTGCTGGGCGCCCAGGGTAATGGTGAAACAAACCAGCAGTGTAGACAGGAGAAAGTTCTTAAGCATAATATCAGGTCAATTTGCCCCAGGTAAACGGCCCGGGGCAGTCTTTTTGTTATCCCAAGATAGGTTATATATTTCTTAATGCGTCCGGGGCTAAGTGCAGCCCTCCCAAAAGCAGCGTGATAAAAAAGAAACGGTTGCTTCCCGCGTGGGAGGCAACCGTTTCTTTTAACAACTGGTGTAGTGTCGGGATCTAGAAGTCGTTGATGGAGCGACCGGTGTAAGACATTACGTTACGGAAACCAACGTAAGATTTGGTCGTATCCTGGTATTCAAATGTACGGGTACCATTCTGCAGGAAGAAGCTGACGTCTTTCCAGCTGCCACCACGAATCACCTTACGCTTGAGGGCAATTGGATCATCATCTTTGGCATTGTAGCGAACATCTGGGTTAAAGTCGTGAATGAAGCTACCGGCATTCTCATTGAACTGCGTGATCGTCCATTCAGACACATTACCGGCCATGTTGTACAGACCGTAATCGTTCGGGTAGTAAGCGTCTGCGGCAACGGTGTAGGCGCCGCCGTCATCCGGGTAGTTTCCACGGCCAGGCTTGAAGTTAGCCAGCAGACAGCCCTTGGTATTGCGAACGTAAGGACCACCCCAGGGGTAAGGGGCATTTTCCTTACCACCGCGTGCGGCGTACTCAAATTCGTACTCCGTAGGCAGGCGGAATTCTTCGATCAATACATCATTGTATTTGTTCCAGAGGGAGGTACGCCAGTAGCTAAAGGCGCGGGCCATGTGCCAGTCCACCCCGACGATTGGGTAATCGTCATAAGCGGGGTGAGAGAAGTAACTACGGGCCATGGGCTCGTTGTAGCTGTAGGCAAAGTCACGTACCCACACCAGCGTGTCCGGGTAAATATTTACCGTCTCCTCCGTGATGAAGGCGTTCATACCTTCTCCTTCCCGGCCGTTAGGGCGGGCACGGGCAGCGGCGCCCCAGTCTGCTTCTTTGTAAGTGTACTCGTAGAGGTTGGTATTCACCTGGCGCTTGCCGGCAAAAGATTCATCCAACCAAAGATCAGCCAGTGTTTCGTCGGAGTAATCGAGTTCGATTTCCCAGTCGATGTTGCCGTTTTCATCAAAGTCCCCCATCATATCATGAGCGATAGAGTCACGGACCCAGTTAATGAACTGGCGGTATTCGTTGTTGGTAATTTCCGTGTCGTCCATAAAAAATCCATTAATCGTAATGGCTTTAGGACGTTGGATGAAAGTACCGGAGATATCCTGATCACTGTTACCCACGTGAGCGGTACCAGGTGGCACGTAGACCATGCCGTAAGGCTGAACCCCTTTCCAGTCAGGGCGATCAAGTGCGCCAACCAGTTCGCCGGTTTCGCGGCTACCACAGCTGGTAAAGGATAGGGCCATTAGGGATGCGGCCAGGAGGAGGTAAATAAAATTCTTCATTAAAAGACCCGAGTTTTTCCTCTTTGTTTTCAAAAGCGTTGCAAAGATAGACCAGTTGGTGTCCTTAAACAACTTTCCGGTAAAGATGGAAAGTATTTAACAACATGACTAGCTTGTCTGCGACGGAAACGTCAAATTTCGTTGTTCTAGTATTAAAGTGGCTGCCTAAACCAACTTTTAACACACTGATTTACTCTTTGGCCCTCGGATAATAGATTACGGGGGGAGGAACACCCGCTCCGATTCGTTGGCGAAGGTTGTATTTCAGGCTTATTTCGTGGCTTCCGTTCTGGACCGTCTGCAGGTCAGAAAGGGTAATATCGTAGGCATAGGCCAGGGACAATTTCTCGTTGATGTTCAATCCTCCCATCAGCACCATGGCGTCAGTGGTCGGCCCGCTGTAGCCACGGTAAGCGACTCCGGCAAAAATGTTTTCTTCAAACCGCAGCGTCGTCCCCACCGAAAGCTGGTGCTGCGTTCCATCACTGACTGCATACATCATGGGCAACAACTCCCAGCTGCGCAGTACGTCAAATTTCAGGCGCAGGTAAGCATGGTATTCCCGGTTCAGTACGTAATCGAACCCGGGAAAGGCGATGGTGGCTGTATTAAGGTTCCGTACAGAAACGCCTCCCTGCAGGCTTTCGGCCTGGTAGTAGAGCCCCGCTCCCAGGGCCAGGGAACTGTTGTCTACCGCTCCGGTCGGGAGCAGGTCATCGTTATGAATGACGGTATTCGGGTCCTCATAATTTCCGTCTGGTGTCCGCAATAAATTACCGTCGAGCCCCAGCTGCATCATACGGGCGGAGAGGCCCACGGACCAAACGGAAGCCCCCGTGACCAGTTGATAATTGTACGAGAGGCCGAACGAATTTAATTGCCGGGCTCCCAGCTGATCCCTTTCCACTTCAAACCCAACGCCGCTACTGAGGTAATAAACCGGCAGGTGAGCGCTCAATCGTTGCCCTACGGGTTGCCCCTCCAGGCCCGTCCACTGGGTACGGTAAGCACCGGAGATACTCAGGCTGTTATCCAGCCCTGCGTATGCAGGATTAAATTGAACGGGATCGCGCCAGGGCATGCTATACTGCGCAAATTGCTGTCCCCAAAGGCTACAGCCCAAGACAAACAGCGGAAGGAGAAAGCATATTCTTTTTGCCATGGAGGGGATATTGGTCAGTTGCAGTTTACCGTTCGTGCGTACTGCTGTAACGAGCAAATTGCCCGGTTGGTTCTTGGGCAACAAAGCCGGCAACCATCGGGAAGATAACGCTTCTGGAAAAGGGAAACGTCTTTCTCGTGGTTTTCTGCCGCGATAATCAGGCACCCAAGTCGTTAAACCGACAGGAATACCCGTAACAATACGCTAAATTTTCGAAGCGCGGGGCAAAGCTTGAGCGCTCAGAGAACTTCCGGCGCGGACGCAGGTGCAAAAACGGACTGTACGGCAAGCCGCCTGCGGACCACCAGGAGTTACCCGCCTCCCACCATAACAGAAGTCATGGTCAGGGAGCCTCCGACCGCCTTGTCGTTAAACAACTGTACACCTTCACCGGCTTCGGCCAGCCCCAGGGTGTACAGCAGGGGTAAATAATGCTCCGGGGTCGGAATGGCCAAGCGGAAAGACGCTCCCTGACCAGTATAATCGATCAGCGTTTTATGATCGCCCTGCAAAATAGCCGTTTTCATCCGTTCGGAAGCTTCCACGGCCCAATCAAAAGCATAGTTGTCCGCCCGCAATTTATCCCAGGCAACGAGCCGTAAATTATGCACCATGTTCCCACTTCCGATAATCAACACGCCCTTGCTGCGCAACGCAGTCAATTCTCTGGCCAGTTCGTAGTGGTATTGTGGCCCCTGGTTGCGGTTCAGGCTCATTTGGATAACCGGAATATCCGCCGCCGGATACATCTGCCTGATAACACTCCAGGCACCATGATCGAGCCCCCATTTGTCATCCGCCGCGACGGTCGTCGAGGAAACCAACTGCTGTACCTCGCCAGCCAGCTCCGGGCTACCCGGAGCGGGATACTGCACGGCAAACAACTCCTGCGGAAAGCCACCAAAATCATGGATTGTACGCGGGTTCTGCATGGCCGTCACACGGGTGCCGGCGGTCTCCCAGTGCGCCGAAATGCACAGAATAGCCCGGGGGCGCGGCACGGCCTGACCCACTTTGCGAAAACCTGCAACAAACTCATTTTCTTCGATGGCATTCATCGGGCTGCCGTGCCCCAGAAAAAGGACCGGCATTTTCTCCGTTGCAGGCATATTTTCCGTCAACCGCCACAGTTCATTTAATTTCATAATTCCGGGGATAAAGGACAACGCAGCCAACGTGCCCATAAATTTTTTCCGATTCATGCGTATTCCAGGATGAGTGCGCGTAAAATTAAATCTTACTCATTAAATGTAAATACATCAATTGAGGCTTTAAGGTTGTCGTTACTGTCCGTACGAGACCTTTTTTTCCGCTTGCCCCACAACTTTCCCTGGCACCGGCGGCCGCGCCCCCTACCCTGCTGCGGACCGGTCCTGGCGGTGGATGACTGATCAGCATCCTTTCGACCCCTGAATCATCACTACTGGTAGAATATTTCCGGCGAACGGGCGGCGTCTTTCTTAGTTTAGCCATCATATACCCCCCCGCTATGCTCTCTGCCCTGCTGCGCGCGCTGAACGAAACGCTGCATAACCTGCGCACTAATTTCTTTCAAACCTTCCTTTCCGTTCTCGGCATCATTATTGGCGTCGGTGCCCTGGTGGCAATGCTCTCGATGATCGACGGTCTGGAAGCCTACGGCAAGGAACAGATTGCTGCGGGCAGCTCACTGGAAAACTTGTTGGTACGTGCCAATACGGGTACCCGCATCGATGGCATTTATGCACAACGGGATACCATTGCGCTCATTGACCAGGAAGTGGTTACAGCACTGATGGATTCGCTGCCCTACGCAGCAACGACCCAGCTGACCTACAGTAATACCACCATCGGATACACTGCCGACAGTGCCAAAATAGGGCTTCGGTACCAAGCCTATACCTTACCCAGTCTGGTGCCGCAAGAAGACAGTATACTGTTGTCCGGCCGCTTCATTACCGAAGCCGAAGCAGCACGTGGGGAACGGTTAGCGCTCATCGATGAAACGGTGGCTGGCCGGCTCGTGGGGGATACCGCAGCGGCAAAAGAAGCCGTCGGGCTCCCCATTTACTTACTGGGGGATTCCCTTACCGTTGCCGGTATTCTGAAGGGCGGCAACCCTGAAATGCTCACCCTCTCCCTTCCCCTGGCCACGCTGAACCTGCTGGCCGATGCCCCTACGCCCCACCCTACCCTGAACATTGCCCTGGCGGACGTCAATGAAGTCCTGGCCGCACAAAAATTTACGGATGCCTGGATGGCCAGGCACTTTGCCTCGATTCCCGACCCGACGGAAAGCATGACCAGAACCGGCTACCTTGAGCAATTAGCGCAGGGCATTCTGGTTTTCCGGCTCGTGATGGGCCTCCTGATTGGTATTGCGGTCGTAGTTGGTGGAGTTGGCGTCATGAATGTATTACTGATGTCCATCGCCGAGCGCACGCCGGAAATCGGCGTCCGTAAGGCCGTAGGCGCGAACCGCCGCAACATCATCACCCAGTTTCTGGCTGAATCCGTTGCGATTGCCACCATTGGCTCTTTCTTCGGTGTATTACTCGGCATGGCGGTGGCCCTCCTGGCCGCGCCGATCCTGAATTATTTTGTTGAAGGCCTCGAATTTCGCGCTATTTTTTCCTTAAACACCCTCCTGGTGGTTAGTGTGGTAGCCCTCATGATCGGCGTTATTTTTGGCACCTATCCGGCCAGGAAAGCGGCCAGACTGGACCCGGTAGTTGCCATCAGACGATGACAGGGAGGCTCCATTACCGGGCCGCATCCAGCGCCTGGAGCAGGCGGGCGGGCCCGTAAACTACACCAACGACTTTCTTTTCCCGGTCGCCAGGTCCACCAGCCGTCCGCCCTTTTCGGAGACGAAGCGCTGGATGATCCGCGCACTATCCGGATGGCTTTCCAGGTAGTTGATGTCCTCCAGAATCGACTC
>JAUIIF010000272.1 GCA_030431945.1 Bacteroidia bacterium
ACCTTCGCATGACAATTGATCGATTACCCCTACGATTACTGGTTTTTGCCACGGTACTGTACCTGGTCGCAATGGCAGGGTTTGGCCTCCTCGCGAAAGGATACCGGATGAGCGTGCCGCAAGCCACTCCGATTACGCTTACCGGGTTGCAACCGGGAGAAGGAGCCCGGGCAACCCTGCAGGCAACAACGGAACTACCCGCGGATACGGATGCCTTTACGTTCAAGTATTTCCATCAGGGCATTCCAAAGTATATCCACCTGGCGAACCCCGTACGGCAGCAGGGTGCGAAGGCGGTCTATACCGTAGCCATTACGGGAGATATTCCTCCGGTAACATCCGATAGCATCGCCGGCTTCGTACATCTGCTGCAACCAATAGAACAACCATTACTGAGCTTCCTGCTGGAATAAGCGACTTTTCAGCTGGTACAAATAAGTACTATGGGCGTATAATTGGTCCGAAATAACACAACACTTTTACTAAGCAAACTCCCTTAGCATGAATCGTTTTAATTTTGGCAATACGGTAACCGCCGTAAGGCGTAAAGTCGTTTTGGGTAATCCCAAAAAAGACTGTGATCACCTGGGAATTTGCTACGTTACCGACGATAATGAGCCGCCCAGTCCGGGCTTCAGGACGGGCTGCCCCCGGATAAGCGGGGTGTTTTCCGTCAATTTTTTTGGCCAACTGAGAATTACGCTGGCCAAAAAAGACCTGACCCCGAGCCTCCGCCGCCAGCACTTTTCTGCCGACAAATTCTTAGTAGTCGAGCCGTTCGTATTTCCCACGGCCCTGGTGGAGCGGTTTGGGTACCAGGGCGTTACCATGACCATCCGGCCCGGGCGGTATGACTGGGTAGAAGGGGAGCAGGGTATCATGATCAGCATTCCGTTGCTGATTACCCATGACCTTCCCGATGAGGAAATTACGGCGCGGCCGCAGGTGCCGGCAAAAAATGAAAAAGCAGGGTAGGGCAGTCTGGGCCCCCGCCTGCTCCGGCGGTCTTTCCCCTGCACCAGCGTCCGCGCCCGAAAAAGAGCCGTCGCCGAAAACGAACCAGGCATAAATGGCGTTACTCTTGTAAACGCAAAATTTATTCAGCTTATGGGCGCAGAATTCCAAATGAACACGCAGCTTACCCCGGGAATTCAGGCAATGGTTCCGTTATTGTATGCCGCCTGGGCGGACCGGCACCTGAGCCTGAAAGAAATCAATGCCCTGCGCAAGAAAGCAGCCGACTTACCCTTTTTAACCGCAACGGATAAACAGACCCTACTCTCCTGGTCCGACCCCGCCTACCCGCCGGAGCGGGAACAATTCCAGCAGTGGCAAACCCTGGGCCGTAATGCCGCAGAGAAATTGCCGCCGGATCGTAAAGCCAGTATTGCAGAACTCTGCATCATTCTGGGGCATATGGCTGAGGGGCAAGCGGTGGAACGGAAGGAATTCTGGGAAGAACAACTGCCACCGCTAACTGCCATAGAGCTGGGCCTGGGCGGCGTGGAAGAGACTACTTACCGCGGGCTTTTTCCCCGGTACGACCAGCGCGAAAAATTGCGGGAAGCCCGCCGGGAAGCGACGGTATCCCCCGCCGTTATTCAGGCGGTGCTGGACGGCCCCTACGCCAAAACCATTGCGGAAGTAAAGGAGGTGCTGTGCCGGCCAGGTTTTGCGCGGAAGACCTTGCGCATTAAAGAAGACTACCGGGAACAAGTGCTGGAATGGTGCAAAGTGCTCGGCCGGGAAGGCTACGGGGCCCTCGCCTTCCCCCGGGAATACGGCGGGGAAAACGATATGGGCGCCTACGCAGCAGCTTTTGAAACCATTGCCTACCACGACCTGAGCACGACCATTAAATTTGGCGTTCAATTTGGTTTGTGGGGAGGCGCGATCGCCAACCTGGGGACCAAGCGGCACCACGATAAATACCTGAAGGCTACGGGTACGCTCGAGCTCCCCGGCTGCTTTGCCATGACGGAAACCGGCCACGGATCAAACGTCCGGGGCCTGGAAACAACGGCGGTGTACGACCACGAAACCCGTGAACTAATCGTGCACAGCCCCAGCATCGGTGCCGGCAAGGAATACATCGGTAACGCCATGCACAGCAAGATGGCGGCCGTCTTCTGCCAACTGATCGTGGCCGGGGAGAGCCAGGGCGTCCACGCCGTAGTGGTGCCCATCCGGGACGAGGACCACAACACCTTGCCCGGCGTCCGGGTGGAGGACAACGGGTACAAACTCGGCCTGAACGGGGTGGACAACGGGCGGCTGTGGTTTACCCGCGTACGGGTGCCGGTGGAGAACCTGCTGGACAAATTCGGGGGCATCAACGAAGCGGGCGCGTACGAAAGTCCGATTGCCAACCCCGGCCGCCGCTTCTTTACCATGCTGGGGACCCTGGTGGGCGGGCGGGTTTGTGTCCCCCGCGCAGGGATGAGCGCCGCCAAAACAGCCCTGACGATTGCTATTCGCTACGGACTGCGCCGCCGCCAGTTCGCCGCCGATCCGCTCAAGGCAGAGACGATCATTATGGATTACCCTAACCAGCAGCGCCGGCTGCTTCCCCTGCTGGCCAAGGCTTACACCGTACAGTTTGGCCTGGATTACCTGCTGGAACGTTACGTCAACCGTTCGGAGGAGGATGTTCGGGAAATTGAAGCCATGGCCGCCGGCCTGAAATCTTACGCCACCTGGTTCGCTACGGCCGCCATTCAGGAGTGCCGGGAGGCTACCGGCGGAAAAGGCTACCTGGCCGAAAACCGCTTTGCGGACCTGAAAGCGGATACGGACATCTTCACCACTTTCGAAGGGGACAACAACGTATTGATGCAGCTGGTGGCTAAGTCTTTGCTGACGGACTTCAGCAAGTCCTTCAAAGAGGACGGCAATTTTGCCGTGCTCAAATATATGGGCCGCAGAATGACCACGATCGTCACGGAACAGAACCCTTTCACCGTCCGGCAAACGGACCGGGAGCACCTTACCGCCCGCTCTTTCTATCAATCTGCTTTTGAGTTTCGAGCGCGGCGCCTGACGAGTACCCTCGCCCAGCGACTGCGGGCCTACATCAAGGACGGCAAGTCTGCTTACGAGGCGGGCCTCCTCTGTCAGACGCACATGATCGAAGCGGCCGAAGCCTACGTGGAGGCCCTCTGCCTGGAACAAAGCCTCCTGCGGGTGGATGCGCTGGGTAAAGAACATCCCGCTTACGCCGTGTTGAAGAAAACGATCCAACTCTACGCCCTGCACACCATTGAAGGACACCGGGGCTGGTACCTGGAGAGCGATTACATCGCCGGGCAAAAATCTAAAGCTATCCGTAAAGCCGTGGATGTACTTTGTGCAGAACTCCGGCCCGAGGCCGGTGCCCTCGTCAACGGTTTCGGAATTCCGGATGAATTGCTGGGGGCACCCATCGCATTGTAGCGCAATAAATTCAACCACTGGCTGACCATGCGGGTACCGCCGCAGGCAAAAGAATATTTTGGCCGGGCCAACGAACGTTGCCCAGGCCCGGAGGTATTGGTATTTGGGCGTCCGGAGAGAAAAAACGAACTTTCCCGCAACCCGCAACCCGCAACCCGCAACCCGCAACCCGCAACCCGCAACCCGCAACCCGCAACCCGCAACCCGCAACCCGCACCATGACCGCCATCCTCATCGAAGACATGCCCCACGCCCTGGCCGCCCTGCAGGCAGACCTGGCCCACTATTGCCCTGACGTTAAAGTGATCGGGACTGCCGGCAGCGTCGTCGAAGCAGCAAAACTGCTGCGGAAAACCAAACCGGACTTGCTTTTTCTGGACATAATGCTGGGCGACGGTACGAGCTTTGACATCCTGGAAATCGTCCCCGACCTTTCCGCTGCGCTGATTTTCATTACGGCTTCTGACGAGTTTGCCGTACGGGCCTTTCGCTTTTCCGCAGTCGATTACCTGCTGAAACCAGTAGCGGGAGAGTTACTGCAGGCAGCAGTAGAAAGGGCACAGACCCGCCGGGGTAATCACCACTCGGCCAGCCTCGACCTGCTCAAGCAAACCATCCGCCAGCCGGACGAATTACCGGACCGGATCAGCCTGCACACGTCAGAAAATATTGTGGTGGCCAAAATCGATGACATCATCCGCTGTGAGTCCGACAGCAATAACACCCGTTTTACTTTTGCCGGAGGGCAAAAGTCCGTCTTCGTCACCAAGACCCTGAAGCACTACGAAAAACTGTTGACGGGCCATCATTTTGTCCGGGTGCACCAGAGCCACCTGGTCAACTTCCGGCACGTGGTGGAATTCAAAAAAATAGACGCCGGTTACCTGCGGCTGAGCAACAATGATGAGGTGCCGGTGGCCAGCCGTAAGCGAGCCGAGGTAATCGAGTTGTTGCGGTAGGCGATCCGGATTTCTCCGGCCGGGGCTGAGGCCAACAGACGGCCTGCCGGAACCCTTTTTCCCTGCACCCGCGCGCCGTCGCCCGCATTCTGTCGTGCCGCTCCGTCCTTTTGTCGAAGCAGGCCAACCAAGTAGCGAGGCTAAACGTAATGCTTAGGTGCCGTCGATGTTTTACCGTTGCCGGCCGTTACGTTACCTTAGCTGTTCAAGCCTACGTTATATGATCCCGCTGCTTATCGTTTCCGCCGCTCTGCTCATTGCTATCCTCGTCTTTTTTAAGATGTGGGCGGCCAACCGCATGCCAAGTAAGAAGCAACGTGCCCGTGCCATCCGGGAAATTAAGGAAGACATGGATAGTTGGTCGGCGGATTTGGTCCCCCTCAACAAAGAAGAACTCGACCTTTTCAGCCTGGCCCAGGACAAGCAGGTCGTGAAAACCGGCGCCGGGGCGTCCGCCAAGGGAACGTTCACGACCATATTCCACGAGCCGGTGGTCAGTTATTCCTACCGCCGCTACCTCGGCAAGCAGGTGAACGAATTGCTCTACGCCCGTACGGCGGAGCACGACTACGTGTACTGGACGGAAAACGGGAAAACGAGCCTGGAAATCGACAGTCAGCCAGTGGGTACCATTGACCAGGGGACTCTTTACGGTAATAAAACGGGGAAGGCCCTGGCCAGCATTGGTACTACTGCGCGGGAGAATTACCTGCCCGTCAGCGTCGGTAACCGCGAGGTTGGCGCCCTGACAACGCTGCCGGTGGCGAAGAACGATGCCCTGAGTCAGCGGGCTTTTCAGTTTATTCCGGAGGACCTGAACGACAAAGAAGAACAACTGCTGATGAGCTTAGCCACCCTGGAGTTGGTAAAACGGAGCGTGCCGGCCTGATGCAGGTAAGGAGCGAGCGTTCGTCGGCCGAGGCGAACACGAAGTGGCCTGACGCGTCCGCCGAAAAGCGGTTTTCTGGCAGCAGTTCTCAGTTTACCCATTTTTACCTCTCCCTCGGTCCCTCTCCGGGGGAGAGGGATGACTAAACGCCTTGGATTTGGGGATATGGAGCTGAAAATTTGGTCTTCAAAGGAAGAAAGGTGGTCCATTTTTGCCAAACTGAGAATTGCTGGTTTTACTGGCCAATCTCTCGGCGTACGACTGCGCAGCAGCCCGGAACGGAATCAGCTCGCGCCTCGACCGACGAGTGATCTTGCTCTTGCGCTGATACTTCCCCTCACCGCCATTGATTGGCCCTCTCGTTGTTGTAGGCCATGTTCACGGTTTCCTCAATCCGTTTGGCGCGGGTAGCCGCCCGTTTTCCGTTGAATATCCATTCCAGGATACTGCGCTGTACGGAGGGCGGGAAGTTGTTCCAGTGGTGGCGGGCATCACCACCAATGCGATGAAAGGCGGCTTCCAGGTCGTCAGGGACCACGAGGTCTTCGACGTCATTCAGCGCATCCCAGGTTCCGCGTCTTTTTGCTTCCGCTACCATGGCAAGACCGGGAGCCGCCAGTTTTCCGGCAGCTTCCAGCGCAACCACCCTGGCTTTATTGACGCGACTCCAATTCGAGGTTGGGTTACGCCTGGCAAAGAAGAGGTAGTAACTCTCAGCATCCCTTTTGTTTGGTTTTGAATCCACCCATCCGAAACACAGGGCTTCGTCCCGGGCTTCTTCGTAGGTGAGGCTGGCAACCTGGCTGTCTTTTTTATAAATGACCAACCAGGTATTCGGTAGCTTGTCGTGGTGATTGGCGAGGTAGTTCCGCCAGTCGGCAGCCGAAGTGGCGCCGTAAACAGGGAAGCCATCAGATCGTTGCGTTTCCATTGGTCAGGTAGGGTAGAGTTGTACGGGGAATATCAGGTAACAAGATACATAAGTTCCCCGCTCAGGAGTGCGCCATAATTGACCTTACGCATTCGGGAAGTGAGCTGCGGGAGGTGGGGCAACAGGGCGCGGCCGCAGGTGCCTGGGAAGGGTGATGCGCCATCTTCAGGAGGAGGAATAGCGTAAATTGGGGAGCAGGAAAGGGTAATCGGCCCTACCTTG
>JAUIIF010000273.1 GCA_030431945.1 Bacteroidia bacterium
CTAAATGGATGATATTTTCAAAGCTCTTCGTGATCCGACCCGTCGTCAAATACTGCAACTGCTGCGTTCCGGCACGCTGACGGCCGGCGAGATCGCCCAGGAATTCGCGATGTCAAAGCCCAGCATCTCGCACCACCTTGATCAGCTTAAACGCGCTGACCTGATTGCCGTGGAGCGGCGGGGACAATTTCTTTACTACACCCTCAATACCACCGTGGTCGAGGACCTGCTGCGGTGGGTAATTGACCTTAAAAATACGGACCATGAAAAATAGTGTTCTGCTCATTTCCCTGGTGTTTGTCCTCCTTCCCTTCCTGTACCTGGCCTCCGTTTACGGAGGGTTACCGGAGCAGATACCCATTCATTTTGACTGGAAGGGAAATCCGGACGGTTGGGGGCCCAAGTATCTGCTCTGGTTTTTGCCCACCGTTGGTATTCCCCTGGCCTTACTGGTTATCGCTGCCATTACCCGGCAAATGACCAACGTGGCGGAGCAACCCAAGCAACGGAACATCGGGATGATTACCCTGGCTTTCATCTCCACCATGATTTGCTACATCATATACGGCGCGGAGGCCGGCAGCTACGCCGGGCTCGGTGGGCTTTCGCTCCTCCTCGGCTTGTTCTTCGGAGCTTTGGGGAACTATTTCCCCGTACTGCGGCAAAATGCCTTTGTCGGTATCCGCATTCCCCCTACGATGAAGAGTGAAGAAAAGTGGCGCAAAACGCATCGGTTTGCCGGTCCGCTATTCCTTGGTGGCGGAGCATTACTCGTCCTGAACGGCTTACTGCTTACGGGCGGTAAGATCACCGTCGTCATGTTAATCATCATTGCAGCCATTTCGATTATCCCCATCATTTACGCCTATCGCCTGCCCGATGATGACCAAAGTGATTTTGTGTAGTCTAAAAGCCGAAGACCACTCATACGCCCGTACCCGGCCCGTACTTTCCGGACCTAAAAAACCACATAATACCCCTACTATGCGCAACTCCTTATCCTCTCCTATCCTGCTGCCAGGGCAATCACAAGAAGGCATAGTTCGTCGGCCGAACGGTACGTTACCCACTCCCTCGGCGGGCGACCGCGAAGCTGCCCGGGACGGGATCAGCTCATTACTCACGTTTCGGCCGACGAGCAAGCTTGTGATTGCCCTGGGCCTGTTATTTTTTCTCCTGTCTCCTGCCCGTACCCTCCAGGCGCAGGTAGAAGGCAACTGGTATGGCATTCTTGATGCTATGGGGACTAAAATCCCCACAGGATTGGAAATTACAAAAGCTAAGGATGGCTACGCGGCCGTCATGACCAGCCCGAGCCAGACCAAGACCAAAATACCCGCGGACATTACGTTTGATGGTCAGAAAATCTCCCTGAAGGTTGCGATGGTCGGAGCTACGTACGACGGGGTCCTGAACGGAAAGGAACTTTCCGGTATTTTCAGCCAGGCCAATCAGGATTTCAAACTGACTTTTTACCGCCACCGTCCGGAGGGTTACCCGATCGAGGAAGGCCCCCTTACGATTACCGCACGTCCACAAGACCCTAAAGATTTCCCCTACGAACGCCTGTCGGTTTCCTACCCCGGTGGCGAAGCGGACGTCGTGCTGGCTGGTGAGCTGACGGTGCCTTCGTCCGGCCAACCTAAGGCCCTGCTGGTACTGGTGTCCGGCTCCGGGCCGCAGGACCGGAATGCCTACCTGGGCAGCCAGATTAACCACAGCCCGTTTCTGGTCCTGAGTGACCACCTTACCCGCCAGGGATACGGCGTACTGCGCTACGATGACCGGGGCGTAGGCGAGAGTACCGGTGAGTTCCGTACCGCAACGAGCCATGATTTTGCCAAAGATGCCGCGGCGGGCGTGCGCTACCTTAAGTCCCGGCCGGAACTGGCCGGCATCCCGGTAGGTATTGCCGGCCACAGCGAGGGCGGTATGATTGCGCCAATGGTAGCGGCGGCGGACAGCACGCTTCTCGACTTTGTCGTACTGCTCGCCGGCCCGGCGGTTCCCATCGACAGTCTGATGCTGGACCAACGCCGGCAGGTAGGACGCAGTATGGGACAACCGGAATTCCTCATTAAACGGGACGAACCCGCCCTGCGTGCCGGCTACGCCTTCATTAAGGAGAACCAGCACCTGAGCCAGGAAGATTACGTAGACGGTCTTTACGAAGTATTTGCCGCCCAACTGAAAAACCTGCCGGAAGCCCTCCAGAAAAGCATCGTCGACCCCAGGGCATTTAACGCACAGTACGTGCGTCCGCTTTCATCTCCCTGGATGCGGGCTTTTATTGCGATTAATCCCCAGGACTATTTGCAACAACTCACTATTCCAGTGCTGGCCATCAACGGGCTGAAAGACACGCAGGTGGATGGCGTAATGAACCTGAACGCGATGTCTCAGGCCATGGCCATCAGCGGCAATAAAGATGTTACCGTAACTCCTTTTCTGGGGCTCAATCACCTTTTCCAGCCAGCGGATACCGGTGCCCCGTCCGAATACGGCACGATTACTACCACCTTTGCGCCGGAGGCGCTTGCGGCGATCAGTAAGTGGCTGGACGAGCGGTTCCGGTAAGGGTAACCTTACCATTACCGGACATTTTCAGCTCCCGCTCTGCGGGGCCCTCGGGCGAAGCGAGTTGTAGAGGGAAGGGGGGAGGTAAAACCAAAAAATGTCCGGTCCTGAAGGAAAATCCTAAGCGAGCAAGTGGCTGGTGGATTGTCCGGACTTAAGGGACTAACCAGTTAGCGCTACGTGTTTCAGTTGGCGAATTTACGCTTGCTCTACAAGCCAGCCGGGTGATCAATCACCCCGGAGTACCTCTCTGCTCAGAAAAACTGGTCGTAGCCCGTGCCTTCGCTCCGGCCGCGTACGTCTTTTTCCCGGCGGGGGATCGCGTCCAGGTCCAGGGACTCTTCTGGTGCAGCACGTTTCGTGAGGGTGTCAACGTCCAGGTGCCCCCCGGTAAGCATGAGGTCACTCTTTTTCTCCCATTCTTCGAGCATTCGCAGGCCCTCATCGGCGAAGACGCCGTTTTGCAGATCGACTGAAGACATGAAATCGTTGGAGAGTTCCATCATGCGCTCCATTTCCCCTACTTTATTGGCCACGTCTTCGGCAATTCCTTCCATCGCGGCATCGAACATCGCCCGCTGGTCGGGGTCGCCGTTAATGACAGACATAGCGGATTTCATCGCGCCGTGGCTGGCGCGGATGGCCTTCCGCTCTTCGATCCGGAGAGCGACCTGGTCTTTGGTATCTTCGAGCAGGACTTCGGAATTGTCGTGCATTTTATTCAGTACCCGGCTGAGCACGTCCATCTTTGTCAGCAGCGTGCCGTATTTCTGATTGCTTTCCCGCAGGCGGGCCGCCCGCCTGCTGCTCAGGATCATCTGCTGGTTTTTACCCGTTTTCTTCGCTAGCTGAGCCAGCTGCAACTGCTTTTTTATCTCCGTCTCGTTGGTTTCCACGAGGGTTTTGAGGTGGCGGATCTGGCCGCGCAGCTTCCCGATCTGCTTGCGCATCTCCATCAGGTTCTTCTGCAGCTCTTCCACGTAGCTTTTCAGGATACCGATGGGATCAATATTGACGAACAGGCCGGTAACGGACCGCATCGCGCTCTTGTACATGTAGCCCAGTAGCGCCCTGGTCCTGGGGTCCAGCACGGAAAACAGGATGGTCCCCAGTACCGCCACTGAAACTACGATCCCGGCCGTCGTCGCCAAAAAAGGACTGATCACGGCCCAAAAGGAGGCCAGCAAAAAAGCGATGCCACCGGCAATGGCAGCCAGAAAAAGCAGGCCCGTTACCCCCTCGGGGCGTTTCCAGAAAGATTTCTTTTTAAACTGGTCTGTGGGGAATTCGGCCATGGACGGGTTGCGGGTAGCGAGTTACGGGTTGCGGGTTGCGGGTTGCGGGTTGCGAGTTGGGGGTGCAAGATACAGCTTATCAGGTATAGATTTCAGTGCCTGCCGGTAAGGCGATTGTTGGAGCGCGGCCGCCGGCAACCCGCAACCCGCAACGTTCCTCTCTATCCCAGTACCCGGGTAATGTCCGCAACATCCTCACGGATAACGGCCGTAATTACTTTGAGGGCCTGATCGAAGCCCTGTTGGTTCATGGTAGCCTTGTCCTTGGCGGTGGAGATCAACTCATCAGCCGCGGCAATTTTGGCCTTCGCTTTTGCGACTTCCTCCTGGAGCTGCTCAATTTTAGCTTCCCAGTTGGCTATTTTCTTTTTCAGTTCGCCCGTTTCCTTGGCCTTCCCCTCTACGTTACTCATGAGGTGCTTCTCCATCGAGTTCATGAATTTGGACTTCTCGTCCTGCAGCACCTCCGTGTAATACTTAGCGGTTTTGATCAGCTTTTCTAACGTAAGACCAACGGTAGAGCCCGTCCCGAAGGCTGCTCGCAGCGCGGTATCGTGGTCCATACCGATTTCCTTGAGTTTGGCAACGGACTGCTTGAACT
Organism: Bacteroidia bacterium; assembly: GCA_030431945.1. Lineage (GTDB taxonomy): Bacteria > Bacteroidota > Bacteroidia > Chitinophagales > Saprospiraceae > Neolewinella. Next base: position 4,474 of record JAUIIF010000273.1, read on the forward strand.
CCAGATAGTCAAACCCTTCCAGGTTTTTATCCTCCAGGGCTTTCATTAAAACGTTAGCGAAACGGTCATCGTCTTGAGACATCGTGTCAAAGGCATTAGCTAGGTTAGACATGGGCTTGGTTCGTTAGTCGACAAATGTAAGGTAAGCGAACGGGAATTTATTGCCCCACGGATGGAGTTAGGAGGGGAAAGGACCGGTGCCTGGATTTTATCGACGATCCGGTTCTTTCGCCAGCCAGGGATAGGGGCGCGGTCGCAGGTGCAAGGGAATGATTGAGGAAGCCGTGCCCCGCCCTGCCGCTTACGTCTTTTCCAGGCACCTGCGGCCGCGCCCTACTTCCCCTGCCTCCGCCACAAAATAACGGCTCCCACAACCACCGCCAGTACCGCCAGCCAGGGCCACCAGGAGGGCGAAGAGCTGATGGGAGTCACGATTCCCGTCAGCGTCAGATTCGCCCAGTATTCCGGTTGCCGGTCGGCAGCGGTTCCTTCCTCCAGGTAGGCATTGACGGCACGTTGCAGCGCGATGTCTTTCGGGGCACCGGCTTTCAGCTCTTCGAAGAACCGGCCCAGGATGTCGTGCGTCGATTCATCGCGTGCCGCCCAGGTGCTGGTGATGGTGGATTGGCTGCCCGCCGCCGTAAAGGCGCGGCCGATGCTCTGCATGCCCTCACTCGTAAACAGGGTGCCGCCGCCGGTGTGGCAGGCGCTCAGCACCGTGAGCGCTGCGGGATAGCTGCCGTTCAGCACGTCTTTCATCTCCAGCAAAGCGTAATCATCCGCAGTATTACCACTAAAGACCAGCGCGGATTCGAGCGGGTTCGGACGCAGCAAGCCGTGCATGGACAGGTGCAGGATATTAGCGCCGGCGGACTCCCGGAGAAAGTTGGCCAGGGTCGCCTCCTCGTTGAGCCGGTACGGCCCGCCAAGGACCTCCGCAGCTTTCTGCACTTCCTGGCTGGCGAAGGGCAGGCTGCCCATCTCCCGCAGATCCCGCAGATCTGCCGAGCGTAAGCCACGGTTCGAAAGATTTTGCTGCAGGTTGCTGTAGGAGATGCCGTAGCCCAGGTATTCCTGCTCCCGGGCCCGGGCCCGGCTAGCCAGGTTGTCATCAAAGAGCAGCGGGGCGGCGTAAGCGTAGCTGATGGCGTAGTCGCGGATCAGAAAGTCCTCCCCTCTTTGCAGGGCGGCGAAGGGGAGTTTCCACAGGTCGCCGTCCGGAATAAACTGGAGGCGACTGATGGCCGGGCGGCCCTGGACTACGGGTGCCACCAGTAGCTCGTACAAGGCCGTGGCTCCGGCTCCCTGTTCAACGACGGAGCCGATCAGCTCGGTCAAATTCTCCGGCCGGGCCACGGTGTTTACCGCCAGGCCGGCGGCCTGGCTGAGGGTAAAAGCATAGATGGAATCAGCGGAAAGGAAGTATTCGACGAGGAGTTGGTCAGGGTCGAGGGCCGCCGCCGCCGTGGCCGGGTCGAGGGCGGGGAAGCCACGCAGGGCCCGGGTGAAGGTCGGGTATTCGGCTTCCAGTTGCCGGCGCAGAGCATCGGCCCGGCCGTTAAGACGCAATAAACTGTCGCGCAGCCCTGGTTGTTCCGCAGCAGCAGCGGTGGCCAGTGCTTCTTCAGTGGTCAGCACTTTGATTTCCAGGTCGGACTTCTCCTCGATTAAGTCTTCCGGCACACCCAGTTGTTGCGCTAGGTTGGGGCTCGTCAGGTAGCGGCGCAGCAGGTTGCTTTTTTGTCCGGCGACAAACTCGTAGGCCTCCGCCAGGTACTCCGCTTCCCCCGTCGTGCGGTACAGCCGCAGGGCCAAATCTACGGCCTGGGTGTATTCCCGGGCTTCCAGGCGGATAAGTTGCCCAAGAGAAGACGTCAAACTTAGCCGACTGCGATTATAGCGTAACAGGGTATCAATCGTATGGCAGGTAGCCAGGGCCAG
>JAUIIF010000274.1 GCA_030431945.1 Bacteroidia bacterium
ATGGCTTCCGGACACTCCAGCGTGGGGGCAATCACGTCAACAATCGTTACTTCGTAGGTACACTCACCGCGGTTTCCGCTCATGTCAGTTGCCACCACGGTGCGCTCCACGGTGGTGCCGACGAAGGAACAGTCGAAAGTCCGGCCGTTGACGGGGCCGCCAACGGTAAACGGACCAGCGGGGTCCATATCACAATTATCCTCAATGCTGACAACGGCATCGTCGTTTTCGATCATGGCCGTGCCGTCTGCACCGATTTCTACCGTAATGGCTTCACAGACAATGATGGGAGCAAGGGTATCGAGGACAGTGACAATAATGGTATCGAGGGTAATATTTCCGTTAACGTCCGTGGCTTCGACTTCTACTTCCAGGTTAACGTTACCAAGATCATCACAAGTGAAGGTCAGCGTACGCGCTTTGGTTTCCATTTCTTCCATGAGATCGCCCGCATCGGCTACCTCAATTTGAACATCTTCAATACCACAGTTATCACTCGCCCAATCGGCATTATCCATGATTTCAAGAGTAGCCATACCGTTCTCATCCAGATAGAGCGTGGTATCACCAACCAGAACAACGGGAGGTACCGTATCCAGCACCGTCAGTTCGTAAGTACAGACAGAAACGTTACCATTGTTAAAAGTGACAGTGCGGGTAACTTCAGAAACGCCAACCGGAATCGTTGAGCCGCTGGGGGGGTCGTAAGTAACGACCGGTGCAGGCGTGCTTAGCTCCAGAATTGTATTGTCAATGGCTAATTCGTCGACTTCCAGGAAAGTGAACCAGAGGTAGCGATTACCGCCAACAGTCGTGGCAATATCGTCCGCTGGGTTCGTCCGGGTTTCCGTGAAGAGTACATTACCCAGGTTATCCAGCAGGTTAAGGTCTACGGCCAGTGCGCCGGCCTCATCCCGGAAGATGAATTCGAAGGTGTACCAACCGGAGGAAGTAACTGCATAGTTGTTAAGACCAGCTAAATCGTTTCTTCTGGTGAAATTGGTGTTATTGCTTCCCGCTACGAGGATTTCCCCCGTCGGAGTCGAAGCAGTATGGAAAATAAAATCACGCAGGTGGTTACCATCCTGCGTACTGGCCGCGGCGGTAAGGTCCCAGCCATAAGTGTCATTTGCTACGGCAGGGTCATCAAGGTCCATATAGACATCAAGAGCTACCCGGAAACCGGTATTAAATTCGGTGGTATAGCCGCCTAAGCGCGAAAAAGCGCCGGTTTGATCTACTTCTATTGAATTGATGACCGCGTGCGCTGCCCCCGTGGCAGAAGGGATACCGTCGGTACCGGAAGTTTCCCGGTTGATAGCACTATTGAATTCATTCCAATCATTGCCACCGGTCACAAAGTCAGGGTCTTCAAAACCCTGAAAGAAGGTTGGCCCCGAGTATAATTCAGCACCATCGGGGAATTCGACAACGGCGGCGCAAGACTCCGCATCCGCATAGAATACAAAGTTAGTCGTGTCGCACTCAACAAAAATTTGCTGTACGTAATCAGCACTGTTACCCTGATCATCGGTAGCGGTCCAGGTACGGGTAATTACGCTACAGATATTGTCTGCGCCATCCGTTTGCGTGGTATCCTGCGCCAATACAACCATGACATCCGGATCACATTCGTCCGAAGCCATCACCATGGCCGGAGCCGGGGCATCGTCAATACAGGCAACGGTAGTGTCTTGCGGCAGCGGCTCCATAAAGACGGGCTCTACGGTAGGACACACGCCGATAAAGAAGGAACTTTCTCCCGGAATGATCGCGACATCCGGAGTGTAAGTATTGGCCGCAACCAAATCTTCCGGATTATCCGGAGTGCCTCCGGTAAAGGTGACATCGCTGATGAAGTGGAAATAAGCGAGGCCCAACAGATTACTGGCGTCGAAGGCGTTGCCGGTAATTGTGTTACCGGAGCCACGGGTACGCAGCATACTGGCGAACCGGGCAGTAGTACCAGTAAAGGTGTTACCGGTGATGACCGCGCCGGGGGCATCAATAGTGACCAGCGTGTTACCCTGGCCGTTATCCTCACATCCTGCTACAGTGCTGGCAGCACCAGCCGTACCGGAAACCGTGTTATTGATAAAGGAAACATTGGTGTCGGAATTTCCGATTACCACCAACTGCCGGGGAACGTTAGCTTCCGTGAACTGCATGCTGAAACCGCAGCCACCAGGTTCAGCACCGATGAAGGTCTGTCCGTCAAAGGTGTTACCATCAAGGGTTAGCCCATCGTTCAGTGCCCCGAATTCCTCCAGGAATCCAGCTTCACCGTTAGCAGTGATCGTATTTCCGAGCACATTGATATTGGAATGCGCGCCCTGCAGGTACAAGGCCGCTTTTTCAATACCAGGAGCGCCCGAATCGAAACCAATTAACGTAAAACCGGAAATCGTTACGTCATTTACACCGGGGCTGACCAGGAAAGTGCCCAGGGAAACATCGCTGCCCTGCACTACCGGGTTACCGGTACCCGTCAGGGTCAAGGATTTGTCAATCGTAACGTTCTCGTTGTACGTTCCGGCTGCAACAGCAATTTCATCACCGGAGACGGACTGAGCTACCGCATAACCAATGGTAGCGCAGGGGCTGCCGGGCAGAGAACAATCACCAGCATCCGCACCTGCTGGATCGACAAAGCGATCCTGAGCAGACAAACCAGTAACGAAAGTCAGACAGATAAATAATAGGGTAAGCCGACCATTGGCCGGATTAAGTAAAGGTCGTTTCATTAGGTAGAGATTATAAAAATACAAAATGCAATAAACATTCTCTTACAACTATATGAATTACAGGCGCTTCTAAAAGAATAAGACAATATTAAACTGTTAATTAATGCCCGTTTGAACATATAATTAAATTTATATTTCACCTATTCGAAAAAATAGGTTTATCCCTAAATAAAGCATAACTACGGCAGCCAGGCCGAAAAAATCGTACCTTGCACCGCTGCTCATCTCTAACCGCATCGTAAGTCAAAACAGTCACTAATGGACACCCCAGCTACCGTCCAAATGCTTCACCTTCAGCTTCCGACTGACCCCCGGTGGGTTAATCTGGCCGAAATGGACCTGGAAGAAATTCTGACCGACCACGCTTACTGCGAGCAGAAAGCGACCACCAGTTGCATTTCCCTGATCCAGGGCTATCCCGACTTTCCGGAAATTGTAGCGGAGGTGGCACCGGTGGTAACGGAGGAATGGGGACATTTTCGCATGGTCCTCCACGAACTGGACAAGCGGGGGCTGAAGCTCGGCCGGCAACGTAAGGACGAATACGTTAACGGACTGATGAAATTCCTGCAAAAAGGTGGGGGCAGAGAGGCCGCCCTGCTGGAAAAGCTCCTGCTCTGTGCCCTGATCGAAGCGCGTAGCTGTGAGCGTTTTCGTCTGCTGAGTCTTTACTGCGCGGATGAAGATTTGCGTAAATTCTACCATAAATTCATGGTGGCAGAAGCTGGTCATTACGTCTTGTTCATTGAATTGGCCCGCAAGTATTTTGATCGGGACAAAGTGGACAAGCGCTGGGCAGAATTTCTGGCCTACGAAGCAGAGCTGCTGGCAGGCATGGAGGTAAGGGGGGACAGGATGCATTGATTGCTCCCGAAAAATATTTCGAAAAATGGGGAGAACCCGGATGACTTGCAGCAGAGATTAGGATAGCACACAAGTGGATGAAACCGTTGATCAAATCATTTCGTGACTTCGTGGTGCAGGAAAATTTATTTTCGCAGGAAGATAAGTTACTCCTGGCGGCAAGCGGCGGACTGGACAGTACGGTGCTTGCGCACCTGCTCCGGGCGGAGGGGTATGATTTCGCCATCGCACACATGAACTTTCAGTTGCGGGGAGAAGCTTCGGAGGGCGATGCTGCTTTCGTGGCAGAGCTGGCGCGGACGCTGGGAGCAAAATATTTTAGTAAGGCAGTGGACGTCAAAAGCCAGGCAATGCCTGGCGAAAGCACCCAGATGACGGCCCGCCGCTTGCGGTACGACTGGTTTGAACGCCTCCTCTCCGACCATAACTACGACTACCTCCTCACCGGCCACCATGCCAACGACAACCTGGAAACGTTCCTGATCAACCTCCTCCGGGGCACCGGACTAAGGGGGCTGGCCGGCGTGGCGCCCCGGCGCGCCAGTTTTTGCCACCCCCTGCTGGAAATCACCAGGTCGAGCCTGGAAGAATTTGCCCGCGCTTCCGGCATCACCTGGCGGGAAGATGCTTCCAACGACACCGATGACTATCTCCGTAATCGGGTCAGGCATAAAATCACCCCGCTGTTGCGCCAGGATTTTGCTTATCCGGCAGCACGCTGGGCGGCGACCGCAGAAAACCTCCGCAGTGATCTTTTTTTACGGGATTATGGTCTGCGTGCCTTAACAGATGAATTTGTGCTCAACGCCGCTGACGGCAGCACCATTCTCCAGCGAAGCAAGATTGAATCACCCGCCATTTTTAAAGCCTTACTCTATGAACTGGGCAAGCAGCATAATTTTTCTGCAGAGCAAATTCGCCAGATGAGCACCGTCAAGGGAAACCGGCAGTTTGCTTCCAGCTCCCATCGTGCTTACGTGAGTGAGCAACACATCAGGTTTGCTTGTCGGCCTGACAATGACGATGCCCCGCTGCCCGAGCTTACGGTTCAGGCTCTTCCCTTTACTACTGAACTCGGCATTGCCCCTTCGCTTACCATAGCTGCCGCGAGCAGGCCGGAGTTGCTCGCGCAACCCAATACCCTGTTCCTTGCTCCTGCTCCCCTCCCCCTGCACCTGCGACCGCGCCGCAAAGGAGATCGCCTTCAACCACTGGGTCTGGGCGGGAAAAGCAAAAAAGTGAAAGACTACCTGATTGACCAGAAGGTCCCCATTTGGCAACGGGACAAAATTTACCTGCTGGTTGACCCCAACGACGACATTATGGCCATTACCGGCCATTGCATTACTGAGCCCTACAAGGTCTTACCGGAACACGATACCGTAATCCGGATCAGCTGGGCGTAACGGCCGGGTTTACTGACGCTCCAGCCAGCGCAAAATTCCTGCCACCGACATATAGGGAGGGTTGGCCGCACGGTAAGCTTTGATAATTGCTTCGCTGACGCCTTCCGCCCGGAGGTTGTCTTCAGAAAACTGCGTGAACCCGGCCACCATTTCCTCTTCCGTTTTCCCGGCCTGGCGTGCCGCTGCCACCCAGGCAACGTATTCGTCCAGCCTATTGGACAAGCTTTCCAGGTGCGCATTTCCCCCCGGCACCGGGCCGTAGTGCGTGAGGTAAAAGGTCTCGGCCCGCAGACTGCGTAAACGCTGAATAGATTCCCGCCAGTGCGTAACGTTAATGTCCGGTGGCGGGCACGGAGGCACCACGGGGCCGCCCTGAATCATTACGCCCCCAACATCTCCGGTAAAGACGACCTTACCCAGCTGCCAGGCAATGTGATGGCTGGCGTGGCCCGGGGTATGATGTGCCACCCAGGTATTGCCACCAAAGGTAAGCCGGTCACGATCCAACACCGCAGCAATATCATAGGGATCAATTTTTTCCATTTTGCCCCAGAGGCTTTCCATGTTGTCTTCGCCATAAATTCTTGCGGCAGAAGCATAGAGGCGGGTTGGATCAATCATGTGCTTCAGTCCCTTAGGATGCACGTAGACACTGGTACCGTGCCGGGCCCACCACCAGGCCGCTCCGGCGTGATCAAAATGAATGTGGGTAAGTAACAGGGTGTGCACATCACTGGGGCTGATGCCGACGGCTTTCAGGCCCGCGATCAGCGTTTCGTGGGTAGCATAAGGCCCACATTCTACCAGGGTAACGCCGGCGGAGTCTTCGACGGCAAAGGCAGCAATGGCTGCCGGTTCACCAAGAAAATTCAGGTCAATGGAATGGATAGTGGGCATGAACGTTTTTTTTCGGTCGCAGAAAATTACGGTGTCGGGCTACTAACCAAGACTACTAGCTCCCAAAATAGTTCAATGGTTCAGGAGTGACGCCGGATAGTTTTCCACCAAAGTATTTGTTTAACCGAACATTCCCCCCGCAAAAACAGGTTAGACCAGCATAACCATTAACCATTTCTTTTGATTATCATTCGTATTCTGGCCTACCTGATCGGTGCTTTCGGGGTCATCGGCACCCTGCTTCCCTTTCTGACCTACGACGACTACTGGATTCGGGGGTTCGACTACCCGCGCCAACAGCTCATCTTTGTGCTTACGGTAGCCGCAGTACTGTGGATCATTTCAAATAAAGACTGGGATCGTTACGATTACGTCATCTCGGTGGTGCTTATTCTGTGCACGCTTTATCAGACCTACCGCATGTTGCCCTACAGCAGCCTCTGGCAGAAACAAGCTAAAACGGCCGTGGCGGAAGTGACACCGGACACGGAACTCAGCCTG
>JAUIIF010000275.1 GCA_030431945.1 Bacteroidia bacterium
CTGCCGGTCGGGTGATCGCAGTGCGGGAACTGGAGGCTGCGGCCGGCCAGAACCAGGTAGAGCTGACGAACATCAAGGCGAGCGGTGTGCTGACGTACACGCTGACGGCCGGAGACTTCACCGCCTCAAAGAAGATGGTGGTGGTTCGGTAAGCCGCAGGTCGGCGGCCTGAAGGCCGGTTGACGGGTATCGACGTGAACGTCGATGCAACAATAGCCCCGCTGCTCCCCCCCGGGAGTGGCGGGGCTGTTTTTTTGCCCGGTAACCTTACTTTGCACCGGCGGCCGCGCCCCATTGTATTCAGGCGATTTAAGCCACTAACAGGCTACTAAAAGTCTGAAAAAACAAAGCAAGTATCAACGAAGGAAAGGCGGTGAGGATCGGTAGAATAACCGGAGTTGACTTAGTTAAAAAGAAGTAAATAAATTTAACTAAAAGAGAGCAACAAGCAATTAAGACGGCGCACTACATTTGCTTATTAATACCGATGTTGCCCATGAAAACAGCTGGCCGACAAGCTTGATTCCAGCAGTACTTCCCTACTAAGTGTTGATGCCATCAACGCAGTACAATACCCAAAGCGATTTAATTACTAATCCGGAATTCCGGTCGGCGTAATAAGCTACTGAGCCTCTTCTAAAAAACGGTCATTTTAAGACCAGCATCGATTTTGACTGCCTGCCAGACGCAGTTATTCCACCCAACATTCTTCTCTTTTTCCTTGCGCGCCCCGGCACGTTAAGGCCACTCGTAAACGTAATCTTAATGAAAAGAAAATTTATCCAGCTTCCCTTCCTGTCCTTTACCTACGTTAGCTGGATGGCATTTTGCTGCAGTGTACTCTTACCACTGAGCATTAACGGCCAAGGCAATGATTGCTCCAATCCTAACTTTTCCTGTATCGGTGAGGTTAACATCACGCTGAATGCAAACTGTGAGGCGACGCTTATCCCCGCCATGTTGCTCACGGGAAACACCAACTGCCTGAGCAACTTTAGCTTTGCCATTACGGTAGAGGACGACGACCCCACTAACGGTGCCCAGGTGGATGGTTGCGGACGGTTCCGCTACCAAATCACCTCAACCGGCACCGGTAACAGCAATTTTACCAATTGCTGGGGATTTGTGAACGCAGAGGACAAAACGCCCCCCGCCATTGTCCAGACACCAGCCGATGTCGATCTCCTCTGTGTCGACGTAGCAGCGAATACAGTTGCTACTTTACCAGTGAATGTATCTAAGTGTTTCCTCGTGGCCGGAACCTCCGGAACAGTGCTTTCCGGCACCATGTCTCCCCTACTGAGGGAGAGGCTACTGGCAGGAGGCCAGACGCCCCTGCTCCCCACCTTTACTGATGGATGTGCCGACCAGCTGGAGGTTTGCGTAGCGGACGCTATTGCGTACGCGGCAAGCGACCCCAGCTGTAATGATGCCGTCCTAACCCGTACCTTTCGGGCAAGAGAAATAACTACCTGCAACTCCGGCAGTGGCCAGGGAAATGGTACGGTAGCCACATCCTTCCAAATCACCTTTGTCCAACCTACCCTGGCGGATCTGAACGTAAACTCAGTACCGGCGGTCGTCAGCTACGAAGCCTGTGGGGTTCAGCAACCGACGCGAGCTGATTACCCGGCTCCACGGCCGGCGGATTACCCTTTCCTGCAAGTGGGAGAGCGCATTTTACCGTTAGCAAACGGCGCTCCTGTTTGCAACATCGGGGTGACTTATGCGGACGGGCTTCCGATTGTAACCTGCCCCTTTACGTACAAATTTGTCCGGACCTACACCATCATTGACTGGTGCCACCCCAGTGATATCCGTACGGTGACGCAAGTAGTAAAAGTTGGTGATACGACGGCGCCGGTATTTACCGGTCCGAACGTTCCCAGACGCGATGGTGCCCTGGTATACGGAACCAATGCAGGCAACAGTTGTGCTGCCTACTTACGCCTTGATGATGTGAGCGCTGTTGACAACTGTTCCGGTGGAAACGTTTCCATTGCTGCCGTTATTTACCTGGGGGGAGATCTGAACCGGGCGCCGGTAGGATCATTTGCCATTACGCCCGGCGGCACCCCTGAACTTTCATCCCTGATTCCAGCCGGACGTCATTTACTACGCTACACTTACCAGGACCAGTGTGGCAATACCGGGGTCAGTGATTTTCAAATTTTGATAGAAGACCAGACGCCCCCCGTGGCGATCTGTGAAGATGGCCTCAACATCAGCATCGGCGGAGGTACCGGAAATGGGTTTGCGGTGCTTACGGCCGACCTGCTGGACAACGGATCTTACGATGACTGTTCGGCCATCACCCGGTCGATTGCGCGGGTTAATGCCAGTAACGTCCCGATTGGGAGTTACAGTGACCAAATCCTGCTTGACTGTGAGGATGTTGGTACCGTTCGCGTAAGCCTCCGCGTAAGTGATGCAGTTGGTAATACCAACTACTGCTGGCTTACGATCCTACTTGAAGATAAACTACCGCCCAGCTGTATCGCTCCGGCCAATACTTCCATCACCTGTCTGGAGTATTCTTCGAATTTACCCAATAATATCCAGGACGTACCGACGGCTACCCTTGATGCTTTATTCGGCGCGGCAGCCCAACTGGACAACTGTGGTGCAACCATTTCCCAGACCATCAACGGAGCGGTAAACAGCTGCGGCGTCGGTGCATTTACCCGGGTATTCGTAGCCACGGATGATGCCGGCTTTACCAACCGGAATGCCTGTACTCAACGCATCAACGTCTTGGGCGTACACGATTACCGGTTAACCTTTCCCGTTGACGAATCCGGTAGCTGTGCAGCTATTCCTGACTATGCGGGGGTAGCGATAGAGCAACTGGCCTGCGACCTGATGACCACCTACAGCGAGACGGATACTTTCCGTACACTAACGGCGGGCGAAGAGTGTTTCAAATTACGGATCACGTACGATATCGTCAACTGGTGTGAATACAATACCCTGGGAGAACCCTACGTAGTGCCCCGGAACGGTAACGGCGTGGTTAACCGTCAACGGCAGCCCCGGAACCTGGAAACAGATCAGCTGTACGTTAACGTAATTCCGAACAACACCAACAGCAAGAACGACGACCAGGCGTTCATGACCCTCTTTACTGATCGGGAACTGAATGCCAACACCGTACAGCGTGACCAGGAATTCCCGGGTTACGGCGGTAGCAATAGCCGTGGTTTTTTCCGGTATACTCAATTCATCAAGATTTACGATGAAGTTGCTCCTGAAATCACCTTCAACGAAATGGAAACCTGTTTTGCGGGTAACCGGGCTGGTTGCCGGGCGACCACAATGATTGAGTTTACCGCAACTGACGAATGCTCTGCGGCAAACGTCAGCGTTGAGCTTGACGTCAATTACCTGGCCGGAAACTTTATCTCCGATAACGCTGCTGCCCAGGGTATCGGGATTAGTGTAGACAACGATGGCGCGGGTAATTACACCCTTACGGCGACAAATGTTCCCGTTGGTGACCATGCCCTCCGGATTCGGGCAGCCGATGGCTGTGGTAACTTTGATGTCCAAATCATCGAATTCTGCGTAACGCCGGATCGCTCCCCCACCCCCATTTGTATTCAGACCCTTACGGTTGTTCTGATGGACGATGGTGCTGATGGTGGTACGGCGGCAATCTGGGCATCTGACTTTATTGCCAGTCCGGTTACGGACTGCTTCGGAAACGAAGTAACCAACTACAGCATCTACCGCTCGAGCACGGCGGGTCAGGCAGGTTTTGTCCCCCGCTTCAACCCTCCGACTACCAATGGCATCGTTGACATCAACTGTGAGGATGCAACGAACGGCACGATAAACGTAAGGGTTTACGCCTTTGATGCCCTTGGAACCACCCCAGATTACTGCGAGGTAGTGGTAACCGTTCAGGATAACGCAGACCATTGTGCCGAGAACCGCACCGGCAACCTCAGCGGCCTCATTGCCACTCCGGAGAACGTAGGCATCGGCAACGTTGCCCTTACGTTAAGCGGTGGTGATCAACCTGCTGTAAGCACCGTTAGCAGTAGCGCAGGCACTTACCAATTTACCGGCCTTCCTCTGGGTGAAGACTACACCATCCAGCCTAACCTGAACCGGGCGCCCAACTTGCGTAACATCAAGTCATCTGACCTTGTGAACATGATCAGCGTTATCCTTGGTACGGAAGAATTTGACAGCCCGTATGACTACGTTGCTGCTGACGTAAACCTGGACGCCGGCCTGGACATTTTTGACGTAATCAACGTAAGCCAGGTGATTCTGGGACAAGTGGATAATTTTGCCGGCGGAAGTGCCTGGATTTTCCTTGATGCCCGTGCCAGTCTGAGCTTTAACAATCCGTACGGTGAACTATGGCCACAGGTGTATAACGCCAACAACCTAGCTGGTAATTTACGGGCTGATTTTGTAGCGGTTGAAGTAGGCAATACTTTTGACCTGGCTCCACGATCCGTCCTGCAGCTTAAGGTCGATGACGTCCTGCTTCGCAGTGGCCAGGTACAAACCATTACGATTGACGGCCAGGAGTTAGCTGCTTTCCAGGGTACCCTTGCCCTGGGTAGCGACCTGGAACTGCTGGACGCCACGTACACCGGCAAAGGGGGGCTTAACCTGAGCAAGGCCACAGCTGGGTTTGTTGCCCTGGCGTTGCGGGAAGGGGGAAGTGTCTCCCTGACGGTGCAGGCACGGAAAGACCTTTGGTTGCACGATGTACTGACCCTGACGGACGCCATCACTATCCGGGAAGGAGTTGACAGCGATGGCGTTGGCCATCAGCTACAACTGACCTTTAACCCGGTAGCGACGGGAGCTGCTGAAGCCCTCCATCAAAACTTCCCTAACCCCGTCGTAGCGTCAACAACTATAGGTTTTGAGCTCCTGAGCCCCAGTAAAGCGATTCTGACCCTACAGGATATTACCGGCCGGGTAATTATCCGCAAGGAGATAGCGGGAGTAGCGGGAATGAACCTGGTGGAACTGACCAATATTGATGCCAGCGGTGTCTTAACTTATACGCTCACGGCTGGTAAATTCACTGCTTCCAGGCAAATGATCGTCGTGCGGTAAAGTGAGCTTGCTTAGCGGAGCAGTCATTGTCTGCTGCCCCAAATTGGTTTAGCACGGGAAGCCCGTTACGTCCCGAGTGTCGTAACGGGCTCCTTTTTTTTACCGGAGGCCTCCAGTAGTTTGTCCACGAGTATTTAAGGCTAAGACACGGATCGTTTGACGGGCAGAATAATTTGCTCAATACATACAAGTGCGCGAGCCTTCCGGCCTTCAGCAAAGCCGCAATTTCAGTTCCGTCGGTACACCACGCTGAACACAACGCCCAGCCATGAGGTGTGTATAGCAATTAGCACAACTAAAACGAGGAGGCAAGCCCTGCTCGCTACGTAAGGCGGACCAACGGCCTTAGCAAAGGTCTGGCTGTGCACTCCGTTACACACACTTGAGGTCACTTTTAGGTATTTACGTATTTTGTCCGGGTAATCCCCGGATTTCTATCCGCATCACCACCATTCTTTTTTGATCTAGTCTATCCCTCATGACACGATTTATATTTACGCTGTTGGTTGCGACCCTGGCCGCTACCCTTACGCTTAGTGGTCAGAACCGGCCAACGGGTGAGATTTTTGACCCCCAGCTTTACAATTCGCTTCCCCTGAAGGCGAAGGTCAGCTCCCGCAACCTCCTGCCGCCCCGCGTCAATCTGGAAAAATACTGCCCGACCCCCGGAGACCAGACCAGTTACATGACGTGTTCGGCCTGGTCCTCCGCCTATCATTTCCGGACCATCATTGAAGCAAAACAGCGGGGAATTACGGACCGTGCGACCATCGACAAAATGGTCTACAGTCCCACCTGGGTGTACGAGATCCTAAAGCAAGAAGGAGATGACACCTGCGGAAATGGCCTGGCCACTGCACGCTCTCTGCTTGTTTTCAAGGAATTAGGCGTTCCGAGCTATAATTCTCTTCCATTCGTTTGCCTGCCAGGCAGCAAAGATGATCGGTTTGCGAAACTGGACCCCCTGGTGGCGGAAGCGGCAAAAGCAAAGATTCGCGACTTGCAAATTCTTTTCCTGGCTAAGGAAGGCATTGACCCACAGGAAAAAATAAAAGCCATCAAGAAAGTGCTGGCGGAAGGCTACCCGGTACTGGTCAGCCATACCCTGTACGACAGTTTCCACTCTGCCAAGGATGTATGGCGCACCCAACCGGGAGAGGCGACGGCAAGTGACCGGCACGGCTCTCACGCCATGGTCATTGTTGGCTACGACGACGAAAAGTACGGAGGGGCCTTCCGTTACCTGAACAGTTGGGGCCCGAACTGGGGGGACGAAGGTTTCATCTGGGTTCCTTACGCAACTACCGGAGACCTTTGTTACGGA
>JAUIIF010000276.1 GCA_030431945.1 Bacteroidia bacterium
GGTAAACTCCGGTGCCTTCCCTTTTGCCGTCGTCAGCGCCTGGGTAGTAACCAGTTTACCAGCCTCTTCGCGCACGGTAATGGCCAGCCAGATTTCCCCGGACTGCAATTGCAGCACATCCGTTGCTTCGATGAAGTCCCCTGCTGAATTGAACGCAGCCAGCGGTAGTTGAAACCACTCCGCCGCCGTTAATTCTTCGCGCAGCAAAGCATTTTTTCTGGCGGATGAATAGACCCGCAGACTACCATCCGGCAAGAAATGCAGGAACCCCCAATTTGAGCAGACAACAATGCTTTTATCCTTCAACTCCCTGGTAGACTGAAAGGAGAAGGACCGGCCTTCCGGTGCGGTAAAGAAGGGTTGCCAGCTCAGGCCATCGAAACGAAAAATCCCCCGTTCATTAGTGGCATAGACGCTGCCGTCACTGGCTTCCATGAGCTGTTCAACGGGAATCGCGGGAAGGCCGTCCGCCTCCTCACTCATAATCCAGTCGTAGCCATTGTATTTTATTACCCCCGTACTCGTACCGGCCCAAACATTACCGTCCTTGGTTTCAATAATGCAACGTATCCCTACGCCGGCCAGTTCCGTGAACTGATTCCAGCGCCACAATTCAGCGACCGACCCGGCCGCTTCCGGCAAATAGGCTTGCTGGCCCACTGCGGTAACACTAAAAAAACCTAAGAACAGGCTGGTCACCAATACAAAAAGCCCATTGCTTGCTCTGGTCATGGTTAAATACGTTGCACGATTTTTAAGCGAGGAAAATAATAAGTCAGCCCTCTGCTGATTATAAAAACGAACCACCAAAAGGTACGAAAAATACTGCCTTAATTTACTGTTTTCTGTGGCAGCCCCGGCGGATTAATTACGATTCAGCGTCTTGCCTTCATCGCCTCCCAGAGTAAAATCCCCGCCGCCACACTTACGTTAAAGCTGTTGAGGGTGCCGGCCTGGGGAATTTTGAACGTCACGTCGGCGGCACGGGCAACGCCCTGTGAAATGCCTTCGCCTTCGGCCCCCATCACGATGCAGAGGGGCTCGGTGAGGGTAAGCTCGCCGAGAAAACGCTCGGCCGCCAGGTCCGAGGCCACCACTTTAACGCCCGACATCTGGAGAAATTCAACGGTATTTACCAGACTTTTTTCCCGGCAGACGGGCAATCGCAGCAGTGCTCCCGCACTGCTCTTGACGGCATCCGCCGTCAGGCCGGCCGCATTTTTCTGCGGAATGATGATGCCGTGCGCACCGCAGACTTCCGCTGAGCGGGCGATGGCGCCGAGGTTACGGACATCCGTAACGCCATCCAGCAAGAGCAGCAACGGGGTATGCCCCTGTTCGTAGAGCAGGGGCAACAGGTCTTCCACGCGTTGGTAGGGCGCAGCGGCCAGCTGCGCCACTACGCCCTGATGGTTGCCCCGGGTCATCCGGCCGAGCTTGGCCTGGGGGATGATGGTGAAGGGGACGTCATGAGCCTTACAGAGGTGGCGGAGCTCTTTCTCAAACTCCCCGCGGGTGCCTTGCTGGAGGAAGACCTTGTCCACGGGCTGGCCGGAGGCCAGCGCTTCCAAAACGGGGTGGCGGCCGTAAATGAGGTCTTCGCGTTCTTTTTTCATGGTGGTAAAGGTAGCGGGTGAATGGTAAGAAAGTGAAGTTGGCTGGCCAGCGCCACCGTGAGGAAGAAAAGTGGCCGAGAGGCAAGGGCCTCTTCATTGCTCCGGTAACGGTAGGGGCACCCGCGGCCGCGCCTGCCTGTCTCCTCCCTTCCCCAAGCGCCTAAGGACCTACAGCTGAAAAAGCACGTTTCCGAACAATAATTTCCCCTGTTCCCAGAAGCCCCGGTACAGTGGGTTGTCGATCAGGTAAACAACTTCTCCCCGGCCCATATTCTGGACCCCAAAGACCAGCGTTTCCTCCAGTTCCGTTTTCACCTGGCTACCGACGAACCCCGAGATGAAGGGGGCCGTCCGGACCCGCCCGGCGTTAACGCCGTCTTCCAGGTAATCATAAGCAGAGCTGCCCGTTTTAAGGCTGAAGTATTGTTTTCCGATACCAAAGGAAAGTGGGTACGTCGCATCCATTTCTACGCCCACAATAGCCCCGGGGTTAAAGCCGGCAATGAACCGACGCTCGGCACCGGCGTGCGGCAATAGCCGTGGATCGGGTGCATCCGTTTCTTCTTTTTCCTCCTCTGACTCCTTGCTGGCCAGGGTGAAGGCTTCCACCCGGCCCAGGCTGCGGTTAGCACTGCCGATCGCGATCAACCGGCCACCGGCCCTGATCCACCCCGTCAACGCCTCCGCCGAGCTGCTCAGGTTGTAGCGGCCCTCGGGCAGGATCAGCACGTCGTAGTCCCCGTCGGCGACGTCCCCCAGGTCCTCCAGGTGAAAGACACTGAGCGGATACTTCAGGTCCTGCTCAAAATAATACCAGACCTGACCAAATTGGTTGGGGTTAACGCCCTCCCCCGCCACCACGGCAACTTTTGGTGCTGCTTTCAGATCATAAACACTGCTGCCCAGGTCTCCCCCGGCCACACTGAAGCCGGTTTCCAGAACGTGCAACGCCACTTCATGCTGCTGTACCAGCCGGCGGACGGTAGCCGTAAAATCCTTGGTTTTACGGTTATCGCCTTTATTAATGACGATGCTCCCCCGGCTAAACTCCTGCTCGCCGAATTGAAAATCACCGCTGGCGGTGCGGGCATTTATCCCCGCCTGGAGTAAGTCCCCCAGGAAAGCAGCACTGCTCAGGTTGGTCCAGGGCACTACGTAGGCGTAGGCTTTGGTCAAATCCTTCCCCGCAAACGGATCTGCAAATGCCGGTAAGGAAAAAGGCTCCGTTTTCACCGTCATCCGTTGCTGGCTGGCGTAAGCCTCCAATCCGTAGGCCAGGGGCACGGACCAGCCGGTGATATCGTAGGTGACGGAATCTTCCACTACGGCGTCCGGATCAAACAGCACCTGCGTCAGGACTGAGCGCGGCTGGTAGGCACTGATAATCAGGTCTCCGGCTTCGATGCTGGCAGCCGCTGTTTTTCCGGCCTGGTAGCTGTACATGCTGCCCGTGGCACCTGCCGTGGCTTTACCGTATTCGATGCCGTTGCGGTCAAGCAACTCCACCAGGCGCCGGAGCTTACCCCGGGGCGTTTTCCCGCTCACGACGTAGGTCAGGTATTTACCCTGAGGCTTCGTCGTGGCCTGCTTAAAGTACTCCCGGAAATTTTGCGTCAGCCGGTCGCTTTCTTTGCTGGCAATTTCCACCGTACTCAGGGAGGTCGTCCGGTGGTGCGCGATACGATCCGCCAGCGTCAGTGTATCGCCGGTCGGCAGGTCAATGGCCCGGCCGGCCCGGCTGTGGCCGCCCTGCTCGTACGTCATGCCGATGGCTCCGTTGAAGGTTGGCCAGGTATCCCCGTAACTCGGGTACAGCAGGTCAAACCGCTCCCGGGTAAAATACAGCCATCCTTCCCGGTCGAAGTAACGGGCGTGGTTTTTACCGATTTCTGTCTGAAAATCACCCTGCCAATCCGTGATGTATTCATGAAAAGGCGCGGCCGCAGGTGCAAAGTAATAAGGATTGGTGTAGCCCTGTTCGTGCAGGTCTGCGTGAATATGGGGCATCCAGGCCCGGTATTTCACCATGCGCTGCCGGCTTTCCACCTGGGTCTGCCAGGCCCAATCACGGTTGAGGTCAAACAGGTAGTGGTTCACCCGCCCGCCCGGCCAGGGTTCGTTGTGTTCCCGAACGCTGGGGTTCGGGTCCAGGCCCAGGGTGGCGTTTTGGCGGTACCAGTTGGTGTAGCGGTTGTACCCGTCGGGGTTCAGGCTGGGGTCCATGATCACCACCGTATTTTTCAACCAGGCACTCGTCCGGGCGTCCGATGTATTGGCCAGGTCGTAGAGTACGCCCATACTGGCTTCAGAGCCGGCAGCTTCATTGCCGTGGACACTGTAGGAAAGCCACACAATGGCGATGTTGTCCAGGGCAGGGTCTGTTTCCCCCGGCAACAGGCCGGCGGCGCGTAAATTGTTTTCCCGGATGGCCTCGAGCCGCCCGATATTTTCCGTCGTGCTTACGTAAGCCAGGAGCAGGGGCCGGGCTTCATTGGTACGTCCGTATTCTTCCAGCTTTACCCGGGGGCTGGCGGCAGCAATTGCCTGAAAATAGTCCACCAGCAGATGGTGCGGGGTAAAAGTCTCTCCGTGTTGGTGGGGTAAAAAGTCGCTGGGCGTGGGAAGCGGCTGGGCCGCCAGGCTTAGTCCCAAAAGAAAAAGTAGCAGAAAGAAAGAGCTGCGCATACCGGAATAATTAGTGTTCAGAAGGCTAAAGCTACGGTGTAGTGCCGTGGTTTGGTAGCCAGGCGGGGCCAAACACCAAAATCTGCCGGGGTTTTGCTGCCCGCACGAAGCTACCGGTACATTCCGGAAACTTCCAATTCCCGGGCAACGGCCCCCGGCACCAGGTACTTAATGCTGTGTCCTTCCCGGATACTCTCCCGGATGTAGGTTGCCGAAAGGTGCATCAGGGGAGCTTCGTGTAGCTGGACGCGCGGATGAGCCGAGAGTTCTCCGCCAGGATATCCCGGGCGGTTGTAAACGTGGATATCATAGTCACGCAATAACAGTTCGGCATTCTTCCATTTCGGGAGGGTAGGCAGGTTATCACTTCCCATAATCAGGCTGAACGTCCGGTCAGGGTACTTGTCGCGCAATACGGCCAGGGTATCAATAGTGTAAGAGGGCTTGGGCAAATCAAACTCAACGTTACTTGCCCGCAGGCCCGGCGTATCGCCGATCGCCAGGTTGACCAGGTGCAGCCGGTCATGATCGCGGGCGAGGCTCCCCGCTTTTTTGAAAGGGTTTTGCGGACTTACGATCATCCAGACTTCGTCAAGCTCCGTTCGTGTCACCATGTAGTTGGCGATGATCATGTGCCCGGTATGAACAGGGTTGAAGGAGCCGAAAAAAAGGCCAATCTTGCGTTTTCCCATGATGAGGTAAAGGTTTAAAAGGCGGAGGGGAAGCTGAAATCCTGGACGATGAAAAAGCCCTCGTCCCCCTGTTGCTGGTAGAGCGGCATGAGCAAGTAGCCCGCCGCTGGTGCGACAATATTGCCGCCTTTGTCCCTGCCCAGCAATTCCCCTTTGGCAATGGGTTGAAAATTCCGGAAGCCCGGGGCCATCCGGAAGCCGTCACTACCGTCGTGGGCAATGTGATGGACGTAGACCAATTCCGTCAAGCGCGGCAGGCTCGCCGCGCTTTCCCGCAACAATTCATCGTGGTAGGTACTTACGTCCTCTTCCCGGACACAGCCCAGGGCGCGTAACAGGTTGATGGTCGCCGCCAGGGCCAAGTCAATGGAAGCCGGATCATCGTGGTGTCCAGATTCAAAAGATACCGCCCGTACGGACCGGTCCGTAGAAAAATGATCACTCCGGAAATAGTGCAACGTAGTCCCCTGCAAACCACTGAGCATGCCTTTAATAACGGGCACCGACATCTCCGCCGCCAGGGAAAGGCTCGGGGCGTCATCTCCGGTAATGGCAAATATTCCTCCTACGGCCGTAGTCGTGTGCAGATCGAGTAAAACCAGTTCACTCAATGGTGCCTCCTCCACCGCGATTTCGATGGCCGCAATTAATTCCCGCAGTTCCAGGTCTTCCGACGTGGTAGCAGGTTGGCTTTCGTCTCCCAGCTGGCGCCAGATGCGATTAAGGTCAATGTCAATAAAGCGTTTACCCGCTGCCAAGGCGGCCAGGTTACCCCGCAGCGCCAGCAGCTCGCCCTTAAAATTGAATCCCGGGTTGAGGCGCGGCTCATCTTCCAGTAATTCAAAAAGTCGCTCCAGAGCCCGGACCCCGGCCGGCTCATTGCCGTGAATACCACCAATGGCCACTACTAACGGGCCATTTTCTTTCCCCCGGTAATGGCCAATAATTCGTTCCGATTCAGCAATATTCTCCATTTATTATCCGCGTAACCTGCTTGTATGCTTAAATGTAGGGTACTTAACTGGTAGTAGCCGCTTATTTCCTGTCGTAAATAATACTAAAAGTAAAACTTAAGCGCGATCAGCTGGGCCAGGAAGCCCACCACGTACCCCGCGTAAATCTGGACTTTATCGTGGGCCCCGAGGGCCAGTCGTGCCGTCCCCACCAGCCCGGCCACCAATACGCCCAGTAGTAGCAGCAGCCCCAGGTTCATCGTAACGTTACCGATGGCAAAACCGTTCGCCCCAAACAGTCCCATGGTAATCATCAGCATCCCGACCAGCCCCCCCATACCTACCGTGTGCAGGCTGATTTTATCCACTACATTGACCACAAACGCTACCGCCAGGGCAATCACCACCCCCAGCAAAAAGCTGGAATAAATGGTCG